>JANXPK010000392.1 GCA_025357355.1 Rhodobacterales bacterium | reverse complement strand
AACCTCGCAGGAAAGGTCTGTGACCTCTTCCCACCCCAGGAATGCCAAAACTACTTCCACGCAGCAGGATACGAAACCAAATGAACGCGACATGCTCTAATGGTTAACGCAGGCTCAGGGCAGACAACCCCGCATTCCGTGTAGTGGCGATGTAGGCAGAATGTAGAGGATTTGTAGGTCGTTCACCTTCCGTTAATCAGGCCAATTAACAGTGCGAACTCAAGAGCTTGGCGTTCAAGCACCCTAACGCCGGATCGTGCCGTGCCCGGTGACAAGGTATTTGAAGCTGCACAACTGCTCCGCCCCAACCGGACCCCGCGCGTGCAGCTTGCCGGTGGCGATCCCGATCTCGCCGCCCATACCGAACTCACCGCCGTCGGCAAACTGGGTCGAGGCGTTGCGCATGAGGATTGCACTGTCCAGCCGTTCAAAGAACCGCGCGGCGGTGGCGTCGTTTTCGGTCAGGATGCTGTCGGTGTGGTTGCTGCCATAGCGGCGGATATGGGCGATGGCTTCGTCCACGCCGTCCACCAGCTTGGCCGCGATGATCTTGTCCAGAAATTCGCGACCGAAATCATCGGGTTGCGCGGCGACAGTGCCCGGAACCTTCAGCAACTCGCCTTCGGTGCGCACCTCGACCCCTGCGCGCAACAGGTCCTCGATCAGCACGGCGCCGTGCTTGGTGTAGAACTGCCAATCGATCAGCAGACACTCCGCCGCGCCACAGACCCCGGTCCGCCGGGTCTTGGAGTTCAGCACCACCGCTCGCGCCGGTTCAAGATCGGCGTCGCGGTCGGCATAGACGTGGCAGATGCCCTCCAGATGGGCAAAGACCGGCACCCGCGCTTCGCGCTGCACCAGCCCCACCAGCCCCTTGCCGCCGCGCGGCACGATAACATCAATGAAATCAACGGCCCGCAGCATGTCGGTCACCACCGAACGGTCACGCGTCGGGATCAACTGGATCGCAGCCTCCGGCAAACCCGCCTCCCGCAATCCTGTTACCATGCAGTCATGGATCACGGTCGAAGAGTTGAAGCTTTCCGATCCGCCCCGCAGGATCACCGCATTGCCCGCCTTCAGACACAGGGCCCCCGCATCCGCCGTCACGTTGGGCCGGCTTTCATAGATCACCCCCACCACTCCCAATGGTGTCGCCACCCGCTGGATGTGCAACCCGCTGGGCATGTCCCACTCTGCCAGCACCCGCCCGACAGGGTCCTTCTGTTCGGCCACCGCGCGCAAGGCATCGACCATGCCACGTACACGGCCCTCGTCCAGGGTCAGCCGGTCGATCATGGCGGCGTTCAGACCCTTGTCCTGCGCATAGGCGAGATCCTCGTAATTGGCATCTTCGATCTCTTGCCGCCGCGCCCAGATCGCATGGCTCGCCCCGATCAGGGCGGCATATTTGCGCTCTGACCCAGCATAGGCCAGATCAGCCGCTGCCGCCCGCGCCTTTGTGCCGATTTCCACCATAAGATCAGAGACTTGCCCATCCATATCATTGGTCCATAAATATCCCGCGGGAGTCCGGGAGGTGTGAAACCCCCCGGCTCTTTCAGATCACCATGTCGTCGCGGTGCACCAAAGCCGCCCGCCCGGCATAGCCCAACAACGCCTCGATCTCGCCAGAACGGTGTCCGGCAATCGCCTTGGCCTCGGCGGCGGTATAGCGCACCAGCCCCTTGCCGAGCACGTTGCCCACAGGGTCCAGGATCGCCACCGGATCGCCCCGGCCAAAACTGCCGCTGACCGTGGTCACCCCGGCGGGCAACAGCGATTTGCCCGCCAGCAGCGCCTTGACGGCTCCGGCATCCAGCCGCAACTCGCCGCGCGGCTTCATCGCGTTTATCCAGCGTTTGCGCGCCGCTTGCGGATCGCCCTGCGCCATGAACCAGGTGCATTTGGCACCCTGCGCCAAAGCCGCCAAAGGTCGCTGGCCAAAGCCTTCCATGATCGCCATCGCGCAACCGCCCGCGACGGCGGTCTTGGCGGCCAGAAGCTTCGTCTTCATGCCACCCTTGGAAAAACCATTGATCGGATCGCCCGCCATCGACTCGATCTGGGGGGTGATGGTTTCGACCAGATCAAAGCGCTGGGCGGTCGGGTCTTCCTTGGGGTTGGCGGAATAGAAGCCATCGACATCCGAGAGCAGGATCAACTGATCCGCGCCCACAGTCACCGCAATCTGGGCGGCCAGGCGGTCGTTGTCGCCAAAGCGGATCTCGTCGGTGGCCACGGTGTCATTCTCGTTGACGATGGGCACCACACCCAGACCCAGCAAGGTTTCCATAGTGGCGCGGGAATTGAGATAGCGGCGGCGGTCCTCGGTATCTTCCAGCGTCACCAGAACCTGCCCGGTCTTGATGCCATGGGTCGCCAGCGCCTCTTCATAAGCACGCGCCAGCCGAATTTGCCCAACAGCAGCGGCGGCTTGCGATTGTTCCAAGGGCAGCGCGCCGTCGGGCAGGCCCAGCACCTTGCGCCCCAGGGCGATGGAGCCGGACGAAACCAGAACCACGTCGGTGCCCCGTGCCTTGGCTTCGGCCACATCGAGGGCGAGTGCGGACAGCCAGGCCTGTTTCAAGCCGGTTTCGCGGTCCACCAGCAACGCAGAGCCGATCTTGACCACCAGCCGCTTGGCGGCAGTGATATCAGGGGCGGCGATGGGCTTCAGGGTTGCCACGGCACATCCTCCGCCACAACCTCCGACCCGGCCTTGATCCGCGCCAGAAGTTCGCGCAGGACCTCGGTCAGGCCCAGACGCGCCACGCCAGAGATCACATGGACCGGCCCGCCCGAGGCCTTTTCCAAAGCTCGACGGCGTTGGGACAGGGTTTTCTTGTCCAAAGCATCGCATTTGCTAAGCGCGACCAGGCGCGGCTTGTCGCCGAGGACGGCGGAATAAGCCTCTATCTCCTTGATAATGGTACGGTAATCCTTGGTGATGGTCGAGGATGTGCCGTCGACCAGATGCAAGAGAACCTTGCAACGTTCGACATGGGCCAGAAACTGCATACCCAGGCCGCGGCCTTCGGACGCGCCCTCGATCAGGCCCGGAATGTCGGCCATCACGAACTCCTTGCCGTCGATACCGACGACGCCCAGGTTCGGCACCAACGTGGTAAAGGGGTAGTCGGCGATCTTGGGCCGCGCGTTGGAGACGGCGGCGAGGAAGGTCGATTTGCCGGCATTGGGCAGACCCAGCAGGCCCGCATCGGCGATCAGTTTCAGGCGCAGCCAGATCGTGCGTTCGACCCCATCAAGCCCCGGATTGGCACGGGCAGGAGCGCGGTTGGTCGAGGATTTGAAGTAAAGATTGCCAAACCCGCCGTTGCCGCCCTTGGCCAGCAGCACCCGCTGGCCGGGGGTCACCAGATCGGCAATCACCGTTTCCTCATCCTCGTCAAGAATTTCGGTGCCAATCGGCACCTTAAGGGTCACATCGTCAGCCGTCTTGCCGGTCCGCTGCGCCCCCATGCCGGGCTGGCCGGATTTGGCGAAGAAGTGCTGCTGGTAACGGAAGTCGATCAGGGTGTTCAACCCTTCCACCGCCTCGGCCCAGACATTGCCGCCATTGCCACCATCGCCACCATCAGGCCCGCCGAACTCGACATACTTGTCACGCCGGAACGACACGCATCCCGCCCCACCGCCGCCAGAGCGGATGTAGACTTTGGTGAGGTCAAGGAATTTCATGTCTGGCGCTTTCGATTGGATTGGCAGGCGTTACAGCAATGGGCGCGGAGTCTCAAGCGCTCTGCTTGGGTGGGGCTGGCGGCAGCGCTGCAAGGAATGCGGCGAGGGTCAGGCGCAGATCGACATGGGGGCGCAGGGTGCCGAGCGCGCGGCACGGCTTCAGGCCGCGGCCGGTTTCGACAAAGCCGAGTTTGCGCAGCACATTGGCAGAGCGCAGATTGCCTTCGAAGTAGCCCGACACCACATCCGCCGGATCGTCAGCCAACTGTGCGGCCAGAACGGCGCGCGCGGCCTCGGTCGCATAGCCCTGCCCGTGGCAGCGCGGCGCGAACCAGTAGCCAAGCTCGCGCCCGGCGCCGACGATGCCAGCCAAGCCAGTGGCGTCCAACACGGCAAAGGTTTCGCCGGATTTGGCCATGGTGGTCTGGAATTGGTGAAAATCAGCGGCGGTATACGGATAAGGTACGACCGACAGCCAGCCGGTCACGCTCAGATCGTTGAGCGCGGCAGCCACCGCCCCTTCATCCTGGGGTATCACCGGGCGCAGGGTCAGCCGCGCCGTCTGAAACTCGGCGCGGGTCATGGTTCCCTCAGTCGAGCTTGCGGATATAGGTCCAGGTCGGGACCAATGCATTGCGCGCCACCGAAAAACTTTCGGCGTCGCCCAGGTATTCAAAACCGCAATTCGTCAGCACCCGGGCGGAACCGGGGTTGTCCTGAAATACCTCGGCAAAGATCGTGCAGTTCTTCTGCGGATTGGCGGCGACCAGGGCGCGCACAGCTTCCGAGGCAAGGCCGGTGTTCCAGAACGCGGCGGCCACCCAATAGGCAATCTCGGACTGACCCCGATCCATGCGTTTCAGGCCGATTACCCCCAGCACCTCTGCCAGACCCGAAGCAGAGCCGTCCATGACCCAGATATCCTCATCCGCCTTGCCCGATCCCGCTTGACAAGCCATGGCGCGGGCAACAAAGCCCTCGGCCGCACCAGGCGGCAGGGGATGGGGGATGGACTGGGTTCCTTCGGCAACGCGGCGGTCACCGGAATAAAACGCGATCAGGCCGGCATCCGAGCGCCGCGCCGGGCGCAGCGTGAAGCGGCCAGCGGCAATGTGACCTTCGGGCAATACGACCATATCCAAAGTCATGGCTCCTCCTCGAGCGCATGTGGGGCTTGACCCCGCAAATTCATCCCCCATCGGCAGGTCCGAAATGGGCCGGACTCCGAAAAGAGCGGGGGGACCGGCCTTTCAGCCGATCCCCCATCTACATCGCAAATGTAAAGGTTCGGCTTACTCGGCTGCCTCCGCTGCCGGGAGGACTGAAATAAAGGTGCGACCTTTGAGACCCTTTTTGAAGGTCACATGACCCACGACCTTGGCAAAAATCGTGTGATCGGTGCCCATGCCAACACCCTCGCCCGGAAACCAGGTGGTGCCACGCTGACGGCAGATGATGTTGCCCGGAATGGCGGCCTGACCGCCGAACAGTTTGATGCCCAGACGACGGCCCGCACTATCGCGGCCGTTGCGAGAGGAACCG
>JANXPK010000367.1 GCA_025357355.1 Rhodobacterales bacterium | reverse complement strand
CCGACCTTCCAGCACCTTGGCCTCCAACTCGTCCGGCCCGCCCACCGGGCGCATGCCGCGCCCGCCACCGCCCCAGGACGCCTTGAGCATCAGCGGGTAGCCGACAGCCTCGGCCTGCGTCTTGATGACGGCGAAGTCGTTGCCCAGAACCTCGGTCGCCGGAATGACCGGCACACCGGCCGCCATCGCCACGCGCCGGGCAGAGGCCTTGTCGCCCAACTGGCGCATGGTTTCGGCCTTGGGGCCGATGAAGGTGATGCCCGCCTGATCGCAAGCATCGACAAAATCAGGGTTTTCCGACAAAAGGCCATAGCCGGGGTGAATGGCGTCGGCGCCGGCTTCCTTGGCGACCCGGATGATTTCGGGAATGCTGAGATAGGCCCCGACGGGCGACAGACCCTCGCCGATCCGGTAAGCCTCATCGGCCTTGAAGCGGTGGAGCGACAGCTTGTCCTCTTCGGCGTAGACGGCAACGGTCTTCTTGCCAAGTTCGTTGGCCGCACGCATGACCCGGATGGCAATCTCGCCCCGGTTGGCGATGAGGATCTTCTTGAAGTCGGTCATGGGCGGCACTCCTGCACGGCGTGATCGACCCGGCACATTAAAGATGCTGCGGTGCAGCGCAAGGGTGGAAAAGCCATCCCGCAGCACTCTGCCCCCATCATCTTTTCATAAATATCCCACGGGTGGTCTGGAGGGTGTGAAACCCTCCAGTCCGTCGCCGCGACCGGGCCGGTCACTCGGTCTTGGGCACCATGCGGTTGACCAGTGGCACCTCTTCCAGAAGGAAGGCAAAGCCGAGGCCGATCACGGCCAGCACTGCGGCAATCCAGTAGATCGGGTGAACGGCGTCGATGACGGCGGTGGCGACCTGGGTCTGCAGGGCGGGGCTCAGTTTGGCCATGGTTTGCGGCCCGAGCTGGCCGCCGCCGCCAAGGATCGCCGCCGCATCGCCGAGGCCCGCGATCAGGCGCTGCGAGAAGAGGGCGCCAAAGGCCGCGACACCCAGGGCGCCGCCGGTCTGGCGGACCAGGATGCCGGCGGCGGTGGCGGTGCCCATCGTCTCACGCGGGACGGCGTTTTGCACGGCGGTGGTGACGACCGGAAAGATGCAGCCCATGCCCATGCCGACCATGACCAGCGACAGGCTGAACACCACGATGCCGGTGTCACGCTGCAATTGGGTCAAAAGCACCATTCCGGCGCACAGAAGCGTCATGCCGATCAGCGGCAGGATCCAGTATTTGCCGGTCTTGCCCATGTAGCGGCCGGAAAGGGTCGACGTGGTCAGGATGCCCAGCGTCATCGGGATCAGTTGCAGGCCTGATCCGGTTGGCGTGGCACCCTTGGCGATCTGCAGGTAAAGGGGGATGAAGGTGATGGCGCCGAACATGGCAGCCCCGACGATGAAGCCGACGATGGAGGTCACCCAGAACACGTTCATCCTGAAGAGCCACAGCGGCAGGATTGGTTCGGCAGCGCGGGCCTCGATCGCCACGAAGGCGATCAGGCTGACGCTGGTCAGCGCGGCAAGGCCGAGGGCGGGCGGCGACGACCAGGCAAAGCTGCGGCCGCCAAGGCTGGTCAGCAGGGTCAGGGCACCAAGGCCGAGGGTCAGGGTGATGGCACCCCACCAGTCGATCTGGTGTTTGGTGCGGATACCGCGCGGTTTGAAGCTGGCGGCGAAACCGACAAGGGCGATCAGGCCGAGCGGCAGATTGATGAAAAAGATCCAGTGCCAGTCGAGGTTCTGGGAAATCCAGCCGCCGGCCAAGGGGCCGAGCACCGACGAGGTCGAGAACACGGCGGCGAAGACGCCCTGGATCTTGCCGCGCTCGCGTGGTGGCACGGCGTCCCCGACGACGGACAGGGCCAGCACGAAGAGGCCGCCACCGCCCAGACCCTGAATGGCGCGGGCGATGATCAGGAACATCATCGACCCCGCCACGCCGCAAAGTGCCGACCCGGCGAGAAACACCGCGACCGAGACGAAGATGGTGTTACGCCGCCCGTAAAGGTCGCCGAGCTTGCCGTAAAGCGGCGCCACGATGGTCGAGGTCAGGATATAGGCCGTCACCACCCAAGACAGGTGATCGAGCCCGCCGAGGTCGGCCACAATGGTCGGCAGCGCCGTCGAGACGATGCTTTGGTCCAGCGAGGCCAAGAGCAGCAGCAGGCCGATCGACAGGATCACCAGTCGAAGGGAGCCGGTCTCGTGCTGGGCCGGAATGGGGGCGTCGGTCATGTCAGTCTCCTGTTCGCTAAGGGGCAGGGGTAAGACAGAGTGGATTATATGTCAATAGCACATGATTGCGTTCATCATATACTTGACAATAGCATTTATCTGCGCCTAGGCATGGGCATGAACAATGCCAAGACCACGATCCCGCGCCACCATGGACAAGTGAAGGACGCCCTGACCGCAGCGGGGTTTTCCGAAAGTACTGCTGTCGCGCTGCTGACGCTGGACGCTGACCAGTTCCACTATATCCGCCGGGTCATCAAGGGCGACATCCCGCAAAGCCTGCTGGAGGAAGTGGGCGCGGGGCTGGAGACGACGCATTTTCACGCGCTGTCCGCGATTCTGCGCATCCAGAACGGGTTTGGCCGGGCGGGGCCGCTAGAGGTGACGGTGGGGCTTCTGGCCGAGGAGATGAACCTTGACCCGTCGCGCGCCAGCCGGATCGCCGCCGATCTGGTGGAGCGCGGGCTCTTGGCGCGGGCGGTCAGTCAGGAAGACGGCCGCCGCTCGGTTCTGGTGCCGACCGAGGCGGCAGGGGCGTTGCTGGATGCCTATCTGCGGGCCAAGTGGCAGCGCACGATGAAACTTTTCGCCAACTGGCCAGAGCACGACATCGTGACGTTTGCCGGATTGTTCGCCCGTTACAGCGATGGACTGCGTCAGCAATATCCGGGGCGGTGACAGGGGTGGCGGCAATTGGCCCGACCTGACGGGTGAATTTGCGAACATATGCGGAACAATGCTTTCCCTTCACCCCGCGCCACGCTAATCTGACTGCCATGAACGGCTTTGACGAAAGCGATGCCTTTGAGGCGGCGGTGCCGCTGAGCCAGCGGGCGGTGGCGGCGCGGCCGCGGCCGTATCTGGACGACCTCAACCCCGCCCAACGCGAGGCGGTCGAGGCGCTGGACGGGCCGGTGTTGATGCTGGCAGGGGCCGGGACCGGCAAGACCAAGGCGCTGACGGCGCGGATCGTGCATTTGCTGGCGATGGGGCGGGCAAGGCCGAATGAGATACTGGCCGTGACCTTTACCAACAAGGCGGCGCGCGAGATGAAGCTGCGGGTGGGGCGGCTTCTGGG
>JANXPK010000337.1 GCA_025357355.1 Rhodobacterales bacterium | reverse complement strand
CCCTTGATGCCATCCGCCGCCGCACCTTGGGCAAACAGCGCCGCCGAGACGAGCAAGGCGCCCGCCACAGATTTCGTGACAGATTTCGTGAACATCATGTGAATTCTCCCCAACCGCATGCTGCGGCGAGGGTGGCTTAGCCGTGGCGCATGACAGTGGGGCGACAGTGGCTTGACGGATTGACGACAGCGCGCCCCATCGGCGGTTACCCGCAGGTCCAGCCCACAGGCCCATCCCGCTGCCGCGACCCAAGAAACCTGCCAGGGCTAATGCGGTCCTTGGGCGGGGACAAAGCACCGTGGCCTAAAGGCTTTTCGACAAGATCACGCTGCGATAGGTCTTGCCGGACCATTGCGCGTATTCAACAAAGTCGAAGCCGCGCTTGCGATACCAGGCAATCAACGCCGCAGCCCCCTCTGACGTGTCCAGCGCCAAAGCGGCCGCCCCGTCGCCCCGCGCAGCGGTTTCGGTGAAGGCCAACAGCCGCGCCCCCAGCCCTTGCGCCTGATATTCGGGCGCCACCGCAAATTGATGGATCGACGCCACGCCGGGGCTGGCGAAATGCGGCGTGCCTTTGGATCGGCCGGGCGCCTTGTACAGCCCGGTGCCCAGCAATTTCCCGCCCTTGGCGGCCACGATGCAGCGGCCCGTCGCAATCCTTTGCCGGGTCACATCCTCGCTTTGGTCAACCGTGTGTAATTGAACCCCATGGCCGCCAGGCCGGCATAGGCCGCATGCAGCAGACGGGTCATCTCCGCGATTGAATCGCCGGGCTGCAAGTCCCGGATGATGATAGCACTGTCCATTCTGCCCCCAAGATTGGCGGAAAACGTCGCCTCCGTCCCTGACGCGCAGGAAATCACGGCAACCCCTTAACCGCAGGACCAACTCGCTGCCGCGTGTTTCAGCACCGACAGAAAGCTTTGCACCTTCAGCGTCCGGTGCAAATCCACATGTGTCACGATCCACAGCAGGGAATCCCAGTCCGCCTGCGGTGGCAGAATTTCCACCAGACCGTCATCCTGTTCGGCATCGCGCACCGGCACAAAGCCAAGGCCCAGCCCCGCCCGCACGGCGGCCCGGCTCGCCTCGGGCTCACTCGCGCGGTAGGTGACGGCTTCTGGCGGCACATTGTCGCGCAGCCAGCGGTAAAACGGCGCGCGGGAATCGGCGTCGACATGGCTGATGAAACGGTGCGCCGGAAAGTCGGCAGGGCTGTTGGGGCGGCCATATTTCTGCACATAGGATTTGGCGGCGTAAAGCCCGGCCCTTACCCTGACCAGCGGCTGCACGACATAATCGGCATCTTCGGGGGCTGCCCCCGCCCGAATGGCCACATGCGCCTCGCCATAATCCAGCCGGAACAGCCGCATGTCGGAATAAAACCGGATCGTCACATCCGGGTGCAGCTCCTGAAACTCCGCAAACACCAGCGACAGGATATGGGCGATGCCAGAGATCGAGGTGACGACAAGCTCCCCGGTCACCGTCTCGCCCTGGCCTTTGATGCGGCTGACCAGCTGGCCAAACTGCTCCTCGGTGCGTTGCGCGGTACTCAGCAAATCCCGCCCGGCCTCGGTCGCGGTATAGCCGCGGGCATGGCGCTGAAACAGCTTGGTGCCCAGCCGCTTTTCCAGCGCGTCAATGTGGCGGATCACCGTGGCATGGTGGACGCCCAGCACATCGGCAGCGCCGGAAACCGTGCCCAGCCGCGCCACCTGATAGGCGGTGCGAATCTCGTCCCAGGTATCGACCAGCATCCTGTGCATCCTTGAACAGTCATCCGACAGTTTGCGGCAATTGCGTGCAAATCGGCAATAGTCATAATGCGGGTCGGTTGGAAATGCCAATGAGAGCGGAGCGATGAGAATGAGTGACACTACCAAGAAGTGGATCTTGCTGGGGGTACGGGCGTTTCTGACGCTGGCCTTTGCGGCGGCGGGCATTGCCAAGCTGATGGGCGTGCAGATGCTGGTGGATGAGTTCGCGGTGATCGGGCTGGGCCAGTGGTTCCGCTATGTCACCGGGATCGTCGAGCTTGGCTCGGCTGTGGCCCTGTGGGTGCCGGGCTTGACCGCCTATGCGGCGGGGCTGTTGGTCTGCACGATGATCGGCGCCTTGACCGCACATCTGACGCGGATCGGCATGGCCACCTCTGGCGGCGTCTTCGTGCTGGGGCCGTTGGCGGCCATCACGCTGTGGGCGAACCGGGGGCAGTCGAAGCGCTGAGGCTTAGGTTGGGGCGGCGGGGTGAACCCCGCCCTACCCGTTTGACTGTGGTGGGGGCTTGAAAACCAAGACGCAGTCCTAGCCGGATGGACCAACCGGTTGCTTTGGCCACC
>JANXPK010000309.1 GCA_025357355.1 Rhodobacterales bacterium | reverse complement strand
CTTCATATAAGCGCGGGGGCCAAGGCAGCAAGAGGTCGGGATGGCAGAGGGTTTGGTCGCGCGGCAGGCGGCGCTGGAACTGCTCGGCGGGGTTCTGGGCGACCGGCAGCCCTTGTCCGACCTGAGCGAGGGGCCGATTCTGGCCCGGCTGCCGGCATCTGAACGGGCGCGGGCGCAGCGGCTGGCCCTTGAAGTCCTGCGGCAGATCGAGCCCACGGACCGTCTGTTGCAGACCTTCCTCAAACGCGAACCGCCCCTGGCCGTGCTCAACATCCTGCGGCTGGCGGTGAGCGAGCTTGCGGGTGGGGCTGCGGCGCATGGTGTGGTGAATTCGGCGGTGGAACTGGCGCGGCGCGGGCGGCACCTGTCCGGCGCCGCGGGCATGATCAACGCGGTTCTGCGCAAGGTTCCGAGCGGCGTGCCATTGCCGGGGCCTGCGCAAAAGATGCCACGCTGGTTGCGCCAGCCCCTGGTGCACACCTATGGCCGCGAGGTGGTGGCCGCTATCGAGGCGGTGCAGTCAAAGGTGCCGCCGATGGACCTGACCCTGCGGGGCACAGTGCATCCTGAGGGGGTATCGATGCCCACGGGGTCGCTGCGGGTTGCGGGCGGCGGGCAGGTGTCGGCATTGCCGGGGTACAGCGAGGGGGCGTGGTGGGTTCAGGATGTGGCGGCGGCTCTTGCCGTGCCGATGCTGGGCGAGGTGCGGGGTTTGCGCGTTCTGGACCTTTGTGCCGCGCCCGGAGGCAAGACCATGCAGCTTGCCGCAGCGGGGGCCACGGTCACGGCGCTGGATATTTCCGGGCCACGAATGGCGCGGGTCAGGGACAACCTGGCGCGGACCGGGCTGAGCGCCGATCTGGTCGTGGCGGACGCGCTGCATTGGCAGCCGGAGGCGCCCTATGACGCCGTGCTGCTGGATGCGCCCTGTTCGGCCACCGGCACGATCCGGCGCCATCCCGACTTGCAATACATCCGCGACGGGTCCGAGATCGCGGCCCTTGTGGTGTTGCAGGCGCAGCTTTTCGAGCGGGCGCTGACGTTCCTGAAGCCGGGCGGACGCATGGTGTTTTGCACCTGTTCGCTGTTGCCCGATGAGGGCGAGGCGCAGTTGGCGGCCGCCTTGGCGCGCAACCCCGGCCTGCGGGTGCTGCATTCGGACTTGGCTGGAGTGTCCGAAGACTGGTTTGGCCTCTTGGGCGGCCTGCGCCTGCGGCCCGATCACTGGGCCGAGCTTGGCGGAATGGACGGGTTCTACATGGCCTGCGTGACGCGGTAAGACCTCAGCGATGTGCCACCCGGGGCCGACCCGAGGCGGTGGCGGTGACCGTGGCCTCGATGAACATCGGCTGACCCTCGACCTCGGCCTCGGT
>JANXPK010000293.1 GCA_025357355.1 Rhodobacterales bacterium | reverse complement strand
CGTGGCCAGAACCCCGCAGCCCACGCCGCAATAGGGGCAAGTGGTGCGAACGGTCACGCGGCCACCTGACGGGCAAGGCAGCGGTCGTCCAGCAGGATGCGTCCGGCTTCGACCCGGACGGCGAAGGTGGCAACGGCACCGATATCAGCGCCCTGTGCCATGCCGGTTTCAAGGGAAAAGACCCAGGCATGCAGCGGGCAAGTGACAGAGAGCCCATGCACGATGCCCTCTGACAGCGGCCCGCCCTTGTGCGGGCAGCGATCGGCGGTGGCAAAGACCTGATCGTTGGCGGTGCGAAAGACGGCGACGCAACCCTGCACGGTCTTGACCACACGGGCCCCTTGGCGGGGGATGTCCTCCAACGCGCCAATATCGAGCCAGCTCATTTCGCAGCCTCCAACGTCAGATCGGCCAAGGCGGCCCATTTTGCGCGTTCCCTGGGGGCGGCATGTTCGGCCCAAGGGTCGGTCTGATAGATGCTTTGGCTGAGCATGAAGCGGTCATAAAGCCCGCGGCGGGTGGCGGGGTCGGCGATCTGGGCCTGACACCATCCGAGGCCCACCTTGTCCACCCATTTATAGATGCGGTGCAGATAGCGGGCGTTTTCGCGATAGAGCTGGATAAAGGCGGCAATGATTTCCATCACTTCAGCCTCGGTTGCGGCTTTGCAAAGCGGCAAGGTTTCGCGCACGTCCATCCCCGCAGCCCCGGCGACGCCGATCTCATATCCGCTGTCAATGCAGACCACGCCAACATCCTTGCAGGTCGCCTCGGCACAGTTCCTTGGGCAGCCTGAAACGCCAAGCTTCACCTTGGCGGGTGTCCACGAGCCCCACAGCAGTTTTTCCAGCTTGATGCCAAGACCGGTGCTGTCTTGGGTGCCAAAACGGCAGAAATCGCTGCCGACGCAGGTCTTCACGGTGCGCAGACCCTTGGAATAGGCGTGGCCCGAGACCATGCCAGCGTCGTTCAGATCAGCCCAGATGGCGGGAAGGTCGGCTTTCTGAACGCCCAGAAGGTCGATCCGCTGGCCGCCGGTGACCTTGAC
>JANXPK010000281.1 GCA_025357355.1 Rhodobacterales bacterium | reverse complement strand
CACCACCCAAGGCGGCAGTGGCAAGGGCGGTGGCGGTGGCAAGGTCACCACGACGACCTATGCCTATTCCTGCTCCTTCGCGGTTGGGCTTTGTGAAGGGCCGATTTCCGGGATCGGCCGCATCTGGGCCGATGGCAAACCCTTTGATGTGGCCGGAGCCGTCTGGCGGGTTCACACCGGTGCTGAGGCGCAACTGCTCGATCCGTTCATTGCAGCCAAGATGGGGACCGGCAACGCCCCCGCCTATCGCGGGCTTGCCTATGTCGTCTTCGAAGAACTGCCGCTGGAGAAGTTCGGCAATCGGCTTCCGCAGCTGTCTTTCGAAGCGATCCGCCCGACCCTCGCCGGTGGCTCGGCGGAAAGCCTGATCCGGGCGGTCAACTTGATCCCGGGTGCTGGCGAATTCGTCTATGCAACCGAGACGATCACGCGGTCTTCCGGCGGCACCAGCATTCCGGAAAACCAGAACAGCACCCTCGGCAAGGCGGACCTGGCTGCCTCGCTTGATAATCTGGAACAGGTGGCACCCAATCTGGAAAGCGTCGCCCTCGTCGTCAGCTGGTTCGGCACCGATCTGCGCGCAGGATCCTGCCTGATCCAGCCCGGTGTGGAAACCACCACCAAGACGACCACGCCGAAGTCCTGGGGCGTGAACGGCGTGACGCGCACCGGCGCGCATCTGATCAGCCAGGTCGGCGGTGCTGCGGCCTTCGGTGGAACGCCTGCGGATTTCGCGGTCGTGCAGGCCATTCAGGAACTTCGCGCACGGGGCAAGCGGATCACCTTCTATCCCTTCGTGATGATGGATTTGCCTGCAGGCAATACGCTGCCCAACCCCTACAGCGCGAACGCCGCTACTCTGGGACAGCCTGCCTATCCTTGGCGCGGCCGGATCACAATTTCACCCGCTGCCGGGCAGATCGGCACGGTCAACAAGACCGCTGCGGCCGCCACGCAGGTTGCGGCCTTCTTTGGTGGGGCCACGGATGGAAACTTCTCGGTCAGCGGCACCAATGTCAGCTGGACCGGATCACCGACCGAATGGGGTTATCGCCGAATGGTGCTGCATTACGCCAAGCTTTGTGCTGCGGCGGGTGGCGTCGACAGTTTCCTGATCGGCTCGGAACTACGCGGCCTGACCACTGCCCGCTCCGCCCCCAGCACCTATCCCGCCGTCGCGGCCCTGCAGACTCTCGCCGCCGATTGCCGGGCAATCTTGGGTGGGGGCACGAAGATCGGCTATGCTGCCGACTGGTCGGAATATTTCGGTCACCAGCCGAGCGACGGCACCGGCGATCTTTACTTTCATCTCGATCCGCTCTGGGCCGACAGCAACATCAGCTTCATAGGCGTCGATAACTACCTGCCGCTTTCCGACTGGCGGGATGGCGTAACCCATCTTGACGCAGGCGGCGGCTGGACCGGCATTCACGATCCCGCCTATCTTCAGGCCAATGTCGAAGGCGGCGAGAATTTCGACTGGTTCTATGCCTCGGACGCAGCGCGCACCGCCCAGACCCGGACCCCGATTACGGACGGCGCTTACGGAAAGCCATGGGTCTACCGCCCGAAAGATTTCCGAAACTGGTGGCTGAATACGCATAAAAACCGTCCAAGCGGGGTGGAAAGTGCCAGCGTCACGGCTTGGGTGCCGCAATCAAAGCCGATCCGCTTCACCGAGATCGGCTGCCCGGCCGTCGACAAAGGCACCAACCAGCCGAACGTGTTTTTCGATCCCAAGAGTTCCGAAAGCGTCCTGCCGTATTTCTCGTCCGGCGCGCGTGACGACGCGATCCAGCGCCGCTACCTTGAGGCCCTGTTGGGCTGTTGGGCCGACGCCGGGCGCAACCCGATCTCGACCCTGTATTCCGCCCCGATGATCGATGTGAGCGAAACGGCGGTCTGGTGCTGGGATGCGCGGCCTTATCCTGCCTGGCCAGGCCGGGCCGATGTCTGGGGCGACACCGCCAACTGGGAAGTCGGCCATTGGCTGAACGGTCGTCTTGGCAATGCCAGCCTCGGGGATCTGGTGCGAGAGATCTGCACGCGGTCGGGGATCGACCCGAACGCGCTTGATGTGTCGCGTCTGGCCGATGCCGTCCCCGGTTTTGTCATCACGTCCCTCGAGAGTCCGCGATCCTCTATCGCCCCGCTGGCGCGCTATTTCGGCTTCGATGCCGTCGAAAGCCAAGGTGTGCTGCGCTTCGTGCCGCGAGGCGGTCCAACCATGGCCGCCATCGTCGCCGATGATCTGGTCGCGGCCGACCGGGCCGAAGGCGAGGACATCGAGTTTACCCGGGGTCAGGAAACCGAACTGCCGCGCGTGCTGAAGTGGCGGATGCTGTCGGCCGACAAGGATTACGAGGCGGTGACGGTCGAGGCCCGCCGCGTGACCGTCGACAGCGTTCGCGTGCAAGCCGAGCAGTTCGCCATCGCGCACCCGCCCGCCAGTGCCGATCGCAATGCCCGCCGCGCTCTCTTCGAGGCCTGGATTGGCCGCGAAACTGCAACTTTTGCCTTGCCGCCCTCGCGCCTCGCCCTCGATCCGACCGATGTTGTCTCCATCGCCAACGATGGTCGCAGCCTTGACTTCGCACTGACCCAGATCGCTGATGGCGAAGCCCGTCGCATGGAGGCCACAAGGCGGGATCAGGCCCTCTATGGCTTGAGCGAAGGTCCATCGCGCGGGGTTTCAACCACGGTTCCTGTGGTCTTTGGTCCCCCAGATGTCGCGTTTCTGGATCTGCCGCAACTGTCCGAAGACGTGCCAGCCTATCGCCCCTTTGCCGCCGTCGCCGCATCCCCCTGGTATGGCCAGGCGGCGATCTGGCGCAGCGCCTCGCTGGACGGGTTCAAGCTATCGGCGAGCGCCGGGCTTGCGGCGCAATTCGGTGCGCTGGCGGCTGCACTGCCTTTCGGGCCGTCGTGGCGCTTTGATATGGCCAATGCCCTGTTGGTCGATGTGACGAGCGGATCGCTTCAAAGCGTCAGTGACGATCTCTTGTTCGCAGGCTCCAACGCCCTCGCTCTGGAAACCGCCCCAGGCATTTGGGAAATCATCCAGTTCGGCATCGCGACGGTGATCAGCACCGGTCGCTGGCAGTTGACCCGGCTTCTCCGCGGCCAATCCGGTAGCGAGGATGCAATCGCGCCGGTCGCCTCCATCGGCGCGCGGATCGTCTTTCTCGGCTCAGCCCTCGTCTCCCTGCCCATCACCGAGGCCGAACTCGGCATGCCCTGGAATTGGCGGATCGGGCCAGCCGATCGGGCGGCAGGCGATGCCTTGAACATGGGCTTGACCTTCACTCCGCAGGGCCGGGGTCTGCGCGCGTGGAGCACGGTCGGGATCAAGGGTGCCTGGCTTGCCGGTGGCGATATCAGCCTGACGTGGATCAGGCGGACCCGCGCGCTGGCGGGCGATAGCTGGACCGCGCCCGAAGTGCCGCTCGGCGAGGCCTCCGAGTCCTACGATCTCGAAATCCTGACCGGCGGCGGCCTTCTCGTCCGCACCGTCGCCGGACTTGGCACGCCCGCCTGGACTTATTCCGTCGCGCAACAGGTGACCGACTTCGGCGCTTCGGTCACCAGCCTGCGCCTGCGCCTCTATCAGAACGGCCAATTGGGCCGTGGCGCTGCTGCCGAAACCGTCCTCACGCAATAGGAGCAACACATGGCGGGAACGCCCAATCTGGTGCTGCCGTATCTGGCGGCCAACCAGGCGCAGAAGCATGTCACGGTCAACGAGGCTCTGCGCCGCCTCGACGCGCTGGTGCAGATCATCGTGCAAAGCGCGGCTTTGGCCACGCCGCCGGGAAGCACAGCCGAGGGGCAGCGCTGGATCGTCGCAGCAGCACCCACCGGCGCATGGGTCGGGCATGCGAGCCAAATCGCCGCCTGGCAGGACGGGGCATGGGCGTTCTACGCGCCCCTTGATGGCTGGACCGCCGTCGACGTCAGCACCGACACGCTGCTCCTCTACAACGCCGGGACCGGGGTCTGGGCTGGGCTGATCACCGGCGTGTTCACCGACGCGGCCTTCACGCTGCAGGACGATCTCGATCCGACGAAACAGGCGCGGTTCCAGATTGCCGGGTTCACGGCTGGGGCAACGCGCGTGTTCACCTTGCCGGATGCAACGGCCACGCTGGCCGGTTTGGCGGTGGCGCAGACCTTCTCGGCCAAGCAGACGCTTTCGAATGCAAACAACGATCTCGGCACCTCGACAGGCAGCGGGACCACGAACCTCGCCACCGGTGCCACGACGTCGGGCAACACCAAGGCGATCAACATTGGCGCCGCCGGTCTTTCAGGCTCCACTACCAACATCGCCCTCGGCTCTGCCGTCGCGGGCGCGCTGGGCATACTTACGATCAATTCGCCCTCCGTTGTCTTTGCCACGACAGTGTCGAGCATCGCCATGGCCTCGGCCAATGTGTCAGCCCTCTATCTCGGCCTCGGTGGGGCGACCGCTGATGCCACCAACCGGTTGTCGCTGAACGCGCCTGCCTCGCTCTTCAACCACGCGGGTGCCGGGCACCAGATCAAGGTCAACAAAAACACCGCAACCGACACGGGCAGCCTGCTGTTCCAAACCGGGTTTTCCGGCCGGGCCGAAATGGGCCTTACCGGATCGGACGACTGGGCGATCAAGGTCAGTGCCGATGGCACAACCTTCTTTCCTGCGCTGGTCTGCGATCGGGCGACGGGCCGGGTGCGGTTTCAGAATGCCCTGCAGCTGGTGCCCGCCGCCGGTGATCTTGCGAGCCCGGCCAACGGCGAGATTTGGTACAATGCGACGACCGGGAAATTTCGCGCCCGCCAAAGCGGCGCATCGCTCGACATGATCGGATCGGCCTCGGCCACCGCAGCAGGCGCTGCCGGTGATATCCAGATCAACATCGCCGGAAGCCTCGGCGTGCCCGCCGATGTGACTACCGAGGGCGGGCAACTGCGCCTGCCTGTGCCAGGATCAACACCGGCCGCCCCTGCGGCCGCCGGGGTCAAGCTCTTCGGCCCGCGCGCGGCACGGCCGGTCCCGCACATCATGCGGCCCGACGGGATCGTCACGCCCTTGCAGGGCAGTCTCGCGTCCAAGAACGTGGTCAGCGTGCGCTGCGTCGGCAACGCGGTGACCTTGACCGCGCTCGGGACGGCATTGACCGCGATCGGCACCGCCACGGCTGCCACCCTGGCCACGACCAACATCCACACGGTCAAACGCCACCTGGAA
>JANXPK010000279.1 GCA_025357355.1 Rhodobacterales bacterium | reverse complement strand
TGTCGACCAGTTCGGGAACCTCGGCCCGCAGGCCCTTGATGGCATGTACAAAAAACGGCTCCAGACCGGCGAGCCGATCCTTTTCGGCCTGACTGAAATGGTTGTCACCGGGCTCTCGAAAGGTGGTCAGCATGCCGACACCCTGCCCCTGATCGCGCATCACCATCCTGATGTAATCGCAACCACGACCGACCGGGCGGAAAAGCTCGTTGTAAAACTCCGACCGCCGGAAATCCGACAGTCCGATATGGAGTTTTTCCAGATCGTGCACGCCGACCTGAGTTTTCAGCGCCACTTCAAAGCGAAAGCCCGGAAAATCGCGGTCCTTGCGCCCGTCAAACTCGCTGACAAAAAGCTGGGTGATGGCGCCGTATTCCATGCTTTCGGAATAGATGTGATCCAGCGTTCCGTTGGGTTTGGCAAAGAAGAACAGATTGCGCAGCGAGGGCACGATGACATGCATCTCGCGGATCAGCGCGGGCATCACGACCTCGCCGCCGAGGCCCAGACAACTCAACTGCTTGAACCGCACTGTCGCCCGTTGCACTGCCGTGGTCATGCCAATACCCGCAGAATATTTCGCATCCCTGCCACAAAACTAGCATGACATGCGATTTCTGCAAAGCCGGTCCAACCTAGGGTCAGCCAACCGCATTTTGATGTGCGGTCAACCCATTGGAGGAACCCATGCGTCCGATCTTGCTCACCGCCTTTGCCGCTCTCGTCGCCGCCTCAGCCTCGGCAGCCTGTGCCGATACGCCGAAAATGCCTGCGACCACGCCGCTGCACATGACGAAGGAATGCAGCGGCTATACCAACGTCGCGCCGACCTTCTGCTCGGTCACCGGAAGCGATCTTGCCCTTGTGCCCAAAGGCACCAAGATCTGGTACTGGGGTCCTGATCTGGGGATGGACGATCCGGTGATGTTGGCCACCAATGCCACCATTGACGCCGGTCAGAACAATCTGGCCCAGGGCTTCTGCAGCGGTGACCAGACCGACCTGGACCATCAAAAGGGCTATTGCGTCTTTTGGGCTGGGACCGGCACCCTGGCTGGGTTCCACGCGCTGATCAACATCACGGCGGCAGCGACCGGCGATGTCCATTGGGACGGTATCTATTGGACCACCAAGTGAGATCGCAGTGCTACGGTACAGCGACTTCGGCCGCTGTGCCTACCTCACCACAGCCATCGCTGGCCCAGTCCAGCCTGTAGTGCTGCCAAGCCATCCTTTTAGCCCAGCACAACAGTCGCCGTGTCTTGGACCTTCGATCAAAGTCTTTGTGCAAATTGCGACCGCCCGGACAAAATCCGGCGGCCGCGCCGGTTTTGGCACACCCAGGCCGATCCTTCCAAGCCCTCGCCACTGATTCGCAAGTCATGGTTAACGCAATGAGGGGGCCGAAAACCTCGCATTGCCTGTAGAGGCAATGTAGGCGGAATGTAGGTACTTTGTAGGTCGTTCATCTTCTGTTAATCGAGCCCATTAACGCCGCGTTCCCAAGGGGTTGACATCGGGGCCGCTGACAGAAAGCGCCCGCCTCCACCCTTGCATTTGGCGTAGCGCAAATGTGTCCCGCTGACCAAGCGACTACACTTCGCCTGCAAGGGCCGCCGCCTGTGGCACTGCGGACGTCTCCTCGCGCTGTTGCACTATCCAGTCTGCAATTGCCCCGTCGTAATCGGCCGCTTCCAGCGCATTCAATGCCGCAGGTCTTTCGGAAGGCGCGGCATTCTCATAGGCCACATATTTGGCCAGTCCAATATGCTCGTGTTCGGCGATTACGGGTCCGCGCAGACAGGCCGGGTCCGCCGCAATCTTGGTTTGATAGCCAAATGCCTCAAAATCCGTCCCATATATTTGCAACACCCGGTCCAGCGTCGCCTGATCACCATAATAGTCGCGCCAGGTCGCCCGCGCCTTTGTGCTGTGGCTGCGCCCCTTCAATATCCGCCTTGGAGCACCCGGAAAAAGCCGGTCCAGGATCATTGGCAATTGCGCATCCAGCGACTCTAGATCGCCAAGCAAGTTGGGGCGAACGAAGGGATACAGCGTATTGAGGTACTGCGGGCGCCAATGGCGGTCATGTTCGACGGCCGGAATGCCCGAAAGCAGCTCGACAAAGCCATCAAAGCTGACTGCGTCCTTGCGATTCAACCCATGAGCCCTGGCAAACAATCGCCAGATGCGATCCGACCGATCATGTACCTTGTTCAAATAGGCCGAGACCAGACGCTGAAACGGATTGCGTACAAACGTGAAGATGAATGCCTTTCGCGCCGAAACCGGATTGGTCAATTTGTTGTTGAAGGGCGATCCTTCCAAAGTATGGATATGCAGTTTCTGTTCGGACGGGCGTTTTCCGGTCACCCCATACCAAAGGCCGTGTTTTATGCTCGAGCATCCGACTTTCGGGTTATTCAGATAGATGAACCCATGCGCGCTGTTTTCGCGAAAGGCATGGCCCGTGATGTCAGGCAGCAGCGAGGTTTGCACCACTGACTTGGCATTCATTGGGAAATCTTTCTCATCTCGACAAAAGGGAACCTGAATTGTGGGCATTCGGGCGAGGCTGTCAAGGGCCCCTAATCCGCCGCCGCCTTCGCCATCGCCGGCCGGATCGTCTGTTCCAACACCTGATCGGTGATCGGCCCGGCCCAGCGCAACACGACCACACCCTTGGCGTCGATCACATAGGTTTCGGGCACCCCGTATACCCCCCAATCCAGCGCCATCCGTCCGCTATCCGCGCCCAGCCGCGCATAAGGATTGCCCAGCTCCTTGAGCAACCCCAGCGCGTCGTCAGCCTTGTCCTTGTAGTTGACGCCATTAATCACCACACCGTCGGTCTGCAACCGCTCCAGCACCGGATGTTCCACGCGGCAGGGCACACACCAGCTCGCCCAAAAGTTCAACAGCTTCACCCCTGGCGCGCGCAGATCGGCATCGGTGGGCGCAGCACCGGCCCCAAGCGGCGTCACCGTCACGGCAGGTGCCGGGCGTCCCTCGGTCATCGACGGCAAAGCCTGATCGCCCTTTTGCATCCCGACGTAGAATGCCAACGCCAGCCCCGCAAATGCGACGGGCGGCAATATCATCAAGGGCTTAACCATCGACCTTCGACCTCGCCTCGATCTCGTCCAGCACCTTCTTCATCCGCCGTCCTTGCCAGATCGTCAATACGACCAACCCGACCAGCAACAGCAGGGCTGCACCGTAAGCCCCCAGTACGGTGGCTGCGTATTTGCCCAGATCCGGCATCACACCCGACGCTCCCGCGCGAGCAGCGCCTTGATCCGCCGCGACCTGATTTCTGTGCGGGTCCGCAGTAGCACCAACGTCAGGAACAATAGCACAAACCCCGCGATGCAGGCGACCAGCGGCGCACCATAGACATTGTCGACCTGATCGCCGCCCACCACCGACAGCGACGCGCCCTGATGCAGTCCCTGGCTCCAGAACAGCACCGCATAGCGCGACAGAAACGCAAAGACCGAGCCGACGATGCACAGGATCGCGGTGAGGTCCGCCGCCGTGTCAGGGTCCTCGATCGCCTCCCACAGCGCGATATAGCCCAGATAGAACAGCGCCAGGATCAGGAATGAGGTCAGCCGCGGGTCCCATGCCCACCAGGTCCCCCACATCGGCTGGCCCCAGATCGCCCCGGTGACCAGTCCGATCAGCGTGAACGTCAACCCGACCGGCGCCGCCGCTTTCGCTGCCAAAGCCGAGACATGGTGTCGCCTGATCAGCCAGATCAGCGAGCCTGCCAGCATCATGAACCACGCCGACACCCCCATCATCGCGCTTGGCACATGCAGGTAGATGATCTTGACCGTCGAGCCCTGTTTGTAGTCATCCGGCGTAAGGAAGAAGCCCCAGATCAGCCCGCCGAGCAACAAAATGATCGCCAGCCCCGCCACCCAGGGCAAAGCCCAGGCCGAAGTCTGCATGAATTTCTTCGGATTGGCATATTCCCAGATCGACATCGCCCGTGGTTGCCCTTTGCCCGGCAGAATTTCAAGTCACACTAGCGTCACAGGCTCATTTCAGGTTGGCGCGAATTGCCGCAGCGGCAGCGATGGGCAACAGAGCCATCGACGCCAGCGTGACCCCGGCCAGGAACAGCAAGGGCGTCCCCAGCTCCATCCCCACCGCCCCCCGCTTCACCACTTCCGTGCCAAAGATCAACGTTGGCACGTACATCGGCAGCACCAAAAGGCTGAGCAAAAGCCCGCCCCGCTTCAGCCCCACCGTCAAGGCTGCCCCAAACGCCCCGATCACCGACAACGCCGGGGTGCCCAATGCCAGCGCCACCACCAGCCAGACATAACCCTCGGGTGCCAGGTTCATCAACAACGCCAGCACCGGCGCGATCAGGGTCAGCGGCAACCCCGTCACCAGCCAGTGCGCCAGCGACTTGATCGCCACCACCCCCTCCATCGGAATGGGGGCCGTGGCCAGCAGTTCCAGCGACCCATCCTCGAAATCCAGCGCAAACAACCGGTCCAGCGACAACAGACACGCGAGGAGCGCCCCCACCCACAACACGCCAGGTGCGATCCGCCGCAGTACGGCAAACTCAGGCCCCACTCCCAGCGGAACCAACACCACCACCATCAGAAAGAACGCCAGTCCCAGCCCAAAGCCGCCCCCCGCCCGCATCGCCAGTCGCAGGTCGCGCATCAAAAGCGCGATCATGCGAAAGCCTCGTCAAAGGCGCCGTCCAGACGCTGCACGGCGCGGTAAGGTGTCAGGTCCGTCTCCCGCGCTTCAGGCAAGCCAAGGTCGATATGCGTCGCAATCAGCGCCGATCCGCCCCGCACCAGATGCCCGCGCAGCACCGCGCCAAACAACGCGACCGAGGCGGCGTCCAGCGATACCGTCGGCTCGTCCAGCAGCCACACCATCCTGCCGCTGACCAACAGCCGCGCCAGTGCCAGCCGGCGTTTCTGCCCCGCCGACAAGTCCGCCGCCCGCCGGTCGCGCAAAGTGACAAGGTCCAGCGCCGTCAACGCCGCCTCGACCTCGGCCACCCCGTTGACCGCGGCCCAGAAGCCCAGATTTTCGCGCACGGTCAGCATGGCCTTGACCCCGTTGGCGTGCCCTGCATAGGCCATGTCATCGGCCACCACCTTGCCCGCTTCAAATGGCTGCAATCCAGCCAACGCGCGCAAAAGCGTGGTCTTGCCGATGCCATTGGCCCCGCGCAATACCAGAACCTCGCCCGGGGTCAGCCGAAAGCTCACCCCTTCCAGCACCCGCTGCCCGCCACGCGCCACGGCAAGATTTGTCGCCACCATGTCCATGCAGCAGCCCTAACGGATCGCAGCCCCCCCGAAAAGCCCCCTGAAATCCGCGCCCTGCCGCTGCCAAACCCAAAGCCGCCGCATTCCGACCTTGCAGATCGCCCTTGCCCGCCTAGAAAGGCACCTATCTGGGAGTTCTGCCATGTCCGACGATGCCCTTGTAATCTTCACTCCTTCCGGCAAACGCGGCTACTTTGCGTATGGCACTCCTGTGCTCACCGCCGCCCGCCAGCTTGGCGTCGATCTCGATTCGGTCTGTGGCGGTCGCGGCATCTGTTCGAAATGCCAGATCACCCCCGGCTACGGTGAATTCGCCAAGCACGGCGTCACGGTCGAGGATGGCGCGCTGTCGGAATGGAATGAGGTCGAGGCGCGCTACAAACGCATCCGCGGCATGATCGACGGTCGCCGCCTTGGTTGTCAGGCTAAGGTCATGGGCGCTGTCGTCATCGACGTGCCACCGGAAAGCCAGGTCCACAAACAGGTCATCCGCAAGTCCGCCACCATGCGCGACATCGTGATGGATCCTGCCACCCGCCTCTTGTACGTCGAGGTGGCCGAGCCCGACATGCACGAGCCCACAGGTGATTTCGAACGCCTTGCCCGGGCCTTGAAAGACCAGTGGCAAATCGAAGGTGTCGCCGCCGAGCTTAGCCTGATGCGCCGCCTGCAACCTGCGCTGCGCAAAGGCGACTGGAAGGTCACCGTCGCCATACACAAGGGCAACCACGACGCCCGCTACCGCATCCTCGACATCTGGCCCGGTTATCACGAGGGCAAGCTTCTGGGTCTGGCCATCGACCTCGGCTCCACCACCATCGCGGCCCACCTGTGCGACCTGCGCGACGGCGCCGTTCTCGCCTCGGCAGGGGTGATGAACCCGCAAATCCGCTTTGGCGAAGACCTGATGAGCCGGGTCTCCTACGCCATGATGAACCCCGGCGGCGACCGCGAAATGACCGCCGCCGTCCGTACTGCCATCAACGGATTGATCCAGTCGATCTGTACCGAGGCCCGCGTCGACACCAAATGGGTCTATGAACTGGTGTTCGTCTGCAATCCCGTCATGCACCACCTGCTCCTCGGCATCGACCCGGTCGAACTTGGCCAGGCGCCGTTTGCGCTTGCCACCTCGTCCAGCCTCAGCCTTGATGCCCGCGACCTTGATCTTGCGGCCGTCAACCACGCCGCCCGGGTCTATATCCTGCCCTGCATCGCAGGCCATGTCGGGGCCGACTGCGCTGCCGTGGCGCTGTCCGAAGAGCCGAACAAATCCAAGGACATGGTTCTGATCGTCGATGTCGGCACCAATGCCGAACTGCTGCTTGGCAATGAGACCCGCGTCCTTGCCTGCTCATCTCCCACTGGCCCGGCCTTCGAAGGCGCGCAGATCAGTTCCGGTCAACGCGCCGCCCCCGGCGCCATCGAACGGGTAGAGATAAACCCCACCACCAAGGAACCCCGCTTCCGCGTCATCGGATCGGAAATCTGGTCCGACGATCCCGCCTTCGACCAAGGCACGGTGATCACCGGCATCTGCGGCTCTGGCATCATTGAGGCGGTCGCCGAAATGCGCATGGCCGGTGTCGTCGATCAGCAGGGCCTGATCGGCTCGCCCGAACAAACCGGCACCGCCCGCAGCATCGTCGAAGGCCGCACCCACTCCTACCTCTTGCACGATGGCTCTGCGACTGGCGGCCCACGCATCCTGGTCACCCAAGGCGACATCCGTGCCATCCAGCTTGCCAAGGCCGCGCTCTATGCCGGGGCCCGCCTCTTGATGGACGAGATGGGCATCGACAAGGTCGACCGCGTCACCCTCGCCGGGGCCTTCGGCGCCCACATCAGCCCCAGACACGCCATGGTCCTCGGCATGATCCCCGATGCACCCCTGGGCAAGGTTACCTCGGCGGGCAATGCCGCTGGCACCGGCGCCCGGATTGCACTCTGCAATGTCGGCTCCCGCAACCAGATCGAGGCGACAGTGCTGCAAATCCACAAGGTTGAAACCGCCATTGAGCCGCGCTTTCAGGAACACTTCGTCAACGCCACTGCCATCCCGCACGCCACTGATGCCTTTCCGCATCTGATCGGTGTCGCGACCCTGCCGCAGGACAATTTCAACCCCAATTCCGGCCCCGACAGCACCCGCCGCCG
>JANXPK010000252.1 GCA_025357355.1 Rhodobacterales bacterium | reverse complement strand
GTCAACCGGCTGTCATCCCGCGTGGCGATGGCGGTCGTGACGCCATGACAATCCTGTTCCAGCATGCTGGGGGTGGTAGCAACCTCGAACCAATCCCCCACCAACCGCTGCTTCTGGAACCCGGCCACCGCTACCATGGGCTTGCTGACATCCCGCTCAGCATCGGCCGCCGCCCCAAACGTCAGTGTCAACACCGCCGCGATGGCGAAAGCGATCCTCATCTCCCCACCGGCGCCCGCTTCTCCAGCTTCAACTTCGCCCGCACCTCGGCAGGGGTAATCACCCGCGCACCAAGGTTACTGATGATCGCAACCGCCCGCTCCACCAGTTGCGCGTTGGTGGCGAGCACGCCTTTGTCGAGCCACAAATTGTCCTCCAGCCCGACCCGCACGTTGCCGCCCGCCAGAACCGAGGCCGCCACATAGGCCATCTGATTGCGCCCGATGGCAAACGCGCTCCATATCCAATCGGCGGGCACATTGTTGACCATCGCCAGGAACGTGTTCAGATCATCCGGCGCGCCCCACGGCACACCCATGCACAGTTGCACCAACGTCGGTGCCGGGATGATCCCCTCGCGCGCCAGCTCCTTGGCCAGCCACAGATGCCCGGTGTCAAAGGCCTCGATCTCGATCCGCACGCCTGACGCCACCATCCGCCGCGCCATGTCGCGCAGCATGCCCGGCGTGTTGACCATCACATAGTCAGCCTCGTTGAAATTCATCGTGCCGCAGTCGAGCGTGCAAATCTCTGGCCGACATTCGACCACATGCGCCACCCGCTCTGTCGCCCCCGCCATATCCGACCGCGCACCCATCGCGTTCATTTTCTCGGTGCCTTCAAACAGCAGGTCGCCCCCCATCCCCGCCGTCAGGTTCAACACCACATCCGTGCCGCTGTCCCTGATCCGCTCTGTGACCTCACGGTACAACCGCCCGTCCCGTGACGGCTTGCCGGTTTCCGGATCGCGCACATGGCAATGCACCACCGCCGCCCCGGCCTTGGCCGCATCAATCGCGCTTTTCGCAATCTGCTCGGGGCTGCGTGGCACATGGGGCGAACGGTCTTGCGTTCCACCCGAACCGGTCACGGCGCAGGTGATGAATACTTCGCGGTTCATGGCCAAGGGCATGAGAGTCCTCCAATCAGGTTCCCGCCACCATAGCGTCCTTGCAGCGAAACGCTTGACGATTTACGAAATCCACATGGCAAAAACCGCAACAATCTTCGCCCCCGCGACCGGCCCCCTGACCCTTACCGCTCTGGTCCTGCCACAGGCCTCGATCCTGGAGGTTGCGTCTGTCCTCGACCCGCTGCGCTCCGCCAATCGCCACCTTGGTTCTGAGGCCTTTCGCTGGCGCATCACCTCGCCAGATGGCCAACCCGTCCCGTTGACCTGCGGCATCGAACTGCCATCGTCCGGCCCCCTGGCCACGGCCGAAGGGGCAGACGCCCTTGTGGTCATCGCCGGTTTCCGCCAGTCAGAGGTGGCGACCGCTCCGCTGATCCGCGACCTTGCCCGCATGGCGCGACACTTCACGGCCATTGGCGGCATCGACGCCGGGGCCTGGGTTCTCGCACGGGCCGGGTTGCTGAATGGCCACC
>JANXPK010000234.1 GCA_025357355.1 Rhodobacterales bacterium | reverse complement strand
CAGGAAGCGAGCGAGGAAACCTTGCCCGTTGGCGAGCGGATCGGCCAGAAGCGGTCGGGCCGCAACACCTTGAGCCATGATGTGCATGGAAAGACGGCGCCCCCGGTAAATGACGCTGCCATCCCCGCCCCGCGTGCGGTCAATCGGATCGCCGTTCCACGGGCGCGACAGGCCCGCGAAGGTTTTCAGCCGGTTGTCGGCGTTCAGGGCATGGCCCCCGATGAAGCCGCCGCCTTCATCGGTGAAGAGGCCCAGCGCCGGGCGGCCCCGGCCATACTGTTTCGCCAGCCCCTCAAAGGTCGGGTCCATAGCTGTGACATTGGGATGAAGCGGCTCGCGCGGGGCAGGCCCCAGCCTGCGCAGATCGGCCTCAGCTGCGGCGGCATCGCCGGGCTTCTTGCCCTTCCCGGCGGCATCGGTCGTCAGCCTCTTCGACTTCGCCTGCCAAAGTTGGGTGGCCTGCATCCATGCCGCAAATTCGGATTGGTAAGCCTCATCCCGGTCGCGTTCAAACTCGCGAAGGCCTTGCATCAAGAGCCGGTCGCAGGTGGATTTGCGCTCCCCGCTTTCCGCGATGGTCAAGCAGAAGAGGGAACAGGGGGCATCGGCGCCCAGGGTCTCCACATCGGCAAACCCTTGAACCGCGAGCGAAGCTACAGCCAGGGCCGATTGGGCGGCGATGGCGACGGGGGCCTGGCTTATGTCGGCCACGGCCTCCACCACCTCGCGTAGCGGCCCGAGGGCCTCCACGGGGTAAGTCTCACCGGGCGGGATTTCCCGCATGAGAGGTTGCGGGCCTTCCTGCGTGAAATCTTCGGGCTGGGCGTTCATGCCGCACCGCCTTTCATGGTGAGAACCTCATTCCAGTCGCGCCCATCCGGCGCGGGAACCAGCGACACTTTCCAGCCCAGGGCGCGCGCCCGTTCGGCCAGGGTGAAACCCGCCGCTCGGCCCGCCCCGCCATCGTCGCTATCGGTGGCGATGGTCAGCGCGCCCGGCTCAGGCGGCAAGCGCAGGCCGCGCAGGCCAGAGGTCGAGAGGGCGGCCCAGAGCGTCATGGCGCCCGGCAAAAGGCCACAGGCGAGGCTCAGGGCGGTCTCTATGCCCTCGGCCACCACAAGCCGCCCCGGCGCCGCAGCGAGCCTGACAGCGCCCCCCTGCACGCCCCCCAGCATGGCCTTTACGGGGTCCAGATCGGCCTTGCCGGTGCCATCAGGCTTGATCCAGGTGCGATGCACGGCAGGCAGGTCGCAGCCCCCCACCAGCGCCACCAGGGCGGGCAGGCGGCGGGCGGTGGTCCCGTGCCAGGTCTCGGGATGAAAGCGCAGGGTGTCGGGCAGGTCGCAGGTGATGGCGCGGCCCCGCAGATAGGCCTCTGCCGGAGTGCCTAGGATGGGCACGGCCTCGCGCCAGAGGGCGAGGGCCTGACGGGCGCGCTTCTCGGCCTCGGCACGCGCGTCGGCCTCTGCCCGTGCGCAGTCCAGGGGATCGGGGCGCTTGAAGTCGCCGGGGGCAAGGCCCAGCGCCCGCGCCAGATCGGCAAAGCTGCAACCGGCCTTCTTGCAGTGGGCCAGAAGCCGCCCGCCCGCCGCGTCAGCCAGTGTCAAGGCATTCTGGCCCTTGCGGCGGTCAGGCTGACAGATCGGGCAGGGGGCGGCGCCGTAGCGGCCATACCAGGTGCCTTTCAGGGAGAGGGTCAGGGAGTGGGCCTTAGTCATCGCGCGCCTCCCCATAGGCCAGGGCGGCCAGAAGGCCCGCCAGCGGCCCCGAAAGGCCCCATTTGCGGGCGAGGTGAATAAGGCGAAGGGATTTCATGTTTTGACCTTTCGATTGAACGAAAGGGCAAGGGCCGTTAGGGAGAGTCTGAAAAACCCACCACTTCTTGCGTGATCTGTTAGAATTGGGCACCCCCTGAAGGAGCCCGTTCGATGCCGAACCAACCCGCCCTTCCCGGCTTGCGCGACGCGATGAAGAAGAAGGTGACACGG
>JANXPK010000180.1 GCA_025357355.1 Rhodobacterales bacterium | reverse complement strand
CACCACCGAGCCCGCCAGGTTGATCGCCGAAAAGCGCTGCGCCTCGTTCGGGGCGGTGCCGGTCAGCGACACGACCAGACCATCGGCCTGAACATGGGCCCAGGTAAAGCCCTCGGCCAGCAGGCGCGAGGTGACAAGGGCGGTCGACCGAGTCTCGACAACCTGCGCCAGACCCCAGGACATCAACAGCGCCAGCGCTGCCACCGTCATGAAGGCTGCCAGCGACAGGACAACAAAGCTGTGCTGGCGCCTGTGCACCGGACGCTGGGGGGTCTGGTCAGTCACATCGGCCACGGTGGCGTCGGGTCCTTGGGGCGGTCGGCATCCGAAGATGCTTATGCGGGTGGGGGGGCAGGATCAATCAGACAAGGGCGGCGACAGCAAGAAACAGCGCAGGAATAATCCCGGCATCGCGGTTGGCGCGGAAGGTGACCAGACACGAGGCGGGATCGTCGATGTTCAGCCCGCGCATCTGCCAGGACATGTGCCAGCCGAAGGCCCAGACCCCGGCGAGGGCCAGCAGAAGCGCCGGCAGGTTCGTGCGGTCGGCCAGCACCAACGTCACCGCCAGACCCATCAAGATCTCGGTGATGGCAATGAAGGCCCAGAGCCACGGTCTGGTATTGCTGCCAAACAGCCGGGCGGTGGATTTGACTCCGATCAGCGCATCATCCTCGCGGTCCTGATGGGCATAGATGGTGTCGTAATACAGCGTCCAGGCGATGCCCGCGGCATAAAGCAGCACGGCGGGCCAATCGATCTGCCCGGCATGGGCGGCAAACGCCAGCAAAGCCCCCCAGTTGAACGCCAGACCCAGAAAAACCTGCGGCCACCAGGTAAAGCGTTTGGCGAACGGATAGATGGCGATCAGGGCCAGCGAGGCCACGCCCAGCAGAATGGCAAGACGGTTGTAGCTCGACAGGATCCACGCCGACAGCAGGGTTTGCGCCGCCATCCAGACCACTGCCTGTCCGACGCGAAGCTGACCCGACGGCAGCGGGCGGCTGCGGGTGCGGGCAACCATGGCGTCGATGTCGCGGTCCGAAATGTCGTTCCAGGTACAGCCAGCGCCCCGCATCAGAAAGGCCCCCGCCGCGCAGGACACCGCCAGCCAGACATCCCACTGCCGAAACCCACTTTCCAGCGCGGCCAGCGCGATGCCCCAGAAACACGGGATCAGCAGCAACCAGGTTCCGATCGGCCGGTCGGCACGCGACAGCCGCAGATACGGACGGGCGACAGCAGGGGCGTACCGATCCACCCAGTTTCCCGGCGGGGCATCGGAAACCGGCTTGGCACCCTCTGGAATTTGGCTTTGGTCAGACATAGGTTCCCGTGATGGCAGAGGCAAAGGTCAGGCTCTATGTAGATCAGGCACTGGCGGTCGGGCAACCCGTCGCGGTGGCTGAGGCTCATGCCAATTACCTGTTCAACGTGATGCGCCTTGTGCATGGCGATGCCGTGGCGTTGTTCAATGGCCGTGACGGCGAATGGCGCGCTTTGGTCGAGCAGGCGGGCAAACGGACCGGGGTGTTGCGCTGTCAGGCCCAGACCGCACCCTTGCGCCTGCCGCCCGACCTGTGGCTTTTGTTCGCGCCGATCAAGAAGGCGCGCAGCGATTTCATCGTCGAAAAGGCGGTGGAGTTGGGGGCGGCGCACGTGATCCCGGTGCAGACCCGCTTTACCAACGAGCGGCTTCGCCACGACAAGCTGCAAGCCCATGCCGTCGAAGCGGCCGAGCAATGCGGCGCCACCTTTGTGCCGCCCGTGGCCGACCTTGTGCCCCTCGACAAACTGCTGGCCACCTGGCCCCCCGACCGCCAACTTCTGTGGTGCGACGAAGACCGCCTTGATCAACCCACCACCCTGTCAGGCCCCCGCGGCGGCAAATGGGCCATCCTCATCGGCCCCGAAGGCG
>JANXPK010000095.1 GCA_025357355.1 Rhodobacterales bacterium | reverse complement strand
CGGGCGGCAAAGCGGCGCTCTTTCAGGCGCAGGGCGAGCAGGCAATAGGCGGTGAAGGTGACCGCCAGCGCCAGTTGATCCGGCGTCCAGACCGGCGGCGTCCACAGCGTCAGCGCAAAGGCCAGATAGATCGGCTGGCGGATCAGCCGGAACAGGCTTTGGGTGGGCATGTCGGGGAAGGTCGGCCTGATGCGCGCCAACAGCGACATCCAGCCCAAGGCACCCGATTGCACCTCGGCCCCGGCGTCAAAGCTGGCTTTCAGTAGAATCAGCCAGCTTGCGGCATAGGCGGTTGTCAGGACCCAGAACGCCGCCCCCTTGGCCCGTCCCCAGACGATGCCCGAGGGCGTCCACAGCGCGAACAGCGCCAGCAGTTGGACGGCGGCGATGATGGCGTAGGTGGTGGTGGCCAGCGTGGCCCCATGTGGGCCGGGGATCAACCGGGCAAGGATGCGCGCGCCGCGTCCGGTCAACAGCAAGGAATGCGCCAGCGGGAACTGCACAATCAGCGCAGCATTGGCCAGAACGGACCAAGGCCAGGGCACGGTGCCAAGGCTCTTGCTCAGGCCAAAGAACATCGCCACGATCATCGCCAGCACGCCCGCCGCAAAGACGGCGTGACAGACCGCGCCAAGGCACAGAGCCATGGCGATGCGACCCACCCCAGGCGGAGGGTGCAGCGCGGCGAGGATCAGGGTGATCAGCCGGGCGATGCGGGGGTCGGTCAGCATGGTCAGCCCTGCGCCAGAAGGTCGTCGGCGATGGCGGTGCCGCTGGTCCATGCGGCCTCGACCCGCGGGCCGATGCACCAGTCGCCGCCCAGAAACAGTGAGCCATCCGCGCTGAGCAGAAACGGTTGGCCCAGCGCCTGCGTCACCCTGGCATAGCGCCAGCGGTGCGCTGCCGCATGGGTCACATGGGTAGGCGCAACTCCCAGCCGGTCGCAGAGCAAAGGCAGCATCAAGGCGGCAATCTCCTCTGGCGTCTTGTCCAGATGCGCCGTGCTGAACGCCTCCCCCGCCTGCGCCACCCACTGAGCAGCAGGACCCTGCGGGCGACCTGGCTTGGAACTGTCTTGCGCGATCCAGGGCAGGGGATCATCGGCATCCTGCCGGGCGATGGAAGGGGGCCGAGGCCGCCACGGCGGCCATCAGGGTCAGGCAGGGCGCCAGCCGCACCGGGGCCAAGTTGGCCACCAAAGGATGCCCTGCCCCCAAAAGCCCGGCCACCTGCGGCGCGGGCACCGTCACCACCACACGGGCAGCGCGCAGTACAGCGCACCCCGCCTCCACCCGCCAGCCGTCCCCGTCCTGCTGCAAGCGGGTCACCTGCACCCCTTGGCGGATGTCTAACCCCGCGCCCAGCGCCTTGGGGATGGCCGACATGCCCGGCACGCCGACCGAGTGCGTGCGGCCCCTGCCGTCTTGCCACCCCTCCACGGAAAGCCTGCCCAACTCCGCCGCGAACCCCGCGCCATTGGCGTTCACGTACTGCGCGCCGTGGTCGAATTGCAGATCGCCCACACGCCGCGTCGCCACCCTCCCGCCGATACCGCGCCCCTTGTCGAGCACAACCGGCGAAAGCCCCGCCGCCGCCAGCCTCTGCGCACAGGCCAACCCGGCCATGCCTGACCCGATGATGATAATCATGCCAGCACTTGTTCCAAAATCCGCGGGATGGCCTGCTTGACCTTGAAGAACCCGGCCGTGGCGTGCGGCCAGATGGCACTGTCCCAATCGCGCCGCCATTCACACAGGGTGATGCCGGTCTTGGCCAGAGACGGCGCCGCCTGATCCAGCCAATCGCGCAGGGGGCCACGGGTGACATAGGGCCTTGCAATCTGTGTGGCCCCCGCTGCGGTGGCCCATTTTGCCAGACTGTCCGGGTCAGATGCCGGCAAGGCCACGGGCGTGCCGCCAACCCGCCTTGCGGCATCGGCCAAAGCCTCTGCCTGGCTCAGTTTCCAAGCGGCGCGGACATTGTGCGCAAAACGGTGGAGCTTCGGCCCGAGCACGGCACACCGCCCGACAAGCGACTTCTGCGACGGCGCGATTGCGAGTTTGAAATCTTTCGCAGCGTGGAGGAAGCAATCGAGCTTCCGGCGATCACGGCTGGATTCACGACCTTGGACGGTTTCATTGCCCGCGCGCAAACCGTGCTGCAACGGCGAAAGGCGCGGTCGGGTCGCTCGCTGGAACTGCACACACGGGAAATCCTGATCGAAGAGCGATTCCGCGAAGGCGTAGATTTCCAGCACGGGCCGCAATCGGAGCCCGGCAAGCGCCCCGATTTCCTATTCCCCTCACAGGCCGCCTATCGTGACCCGAGCTTTCCAGAGGCCCGGCTTCGGATGCTCGCCACGAAGACCACATGCCGCGACCGCTGGCGGCAGGTGATCAACGAGGCAGACCGGATTCCGGTGAAACACTTGCTGACCTTGCAGGAGGGCGTCTCCGAGGCACAGTTCCGCGAGATGATGCAGGCCAATGTGCAGCTTGTCGTGCCCGAGCCCCTGATTGCCAAGTTCCCGGCAGCCATTCGAACCGACATTATGACGCTGGAGAGTTTCTTGGGCGACTTGAGAATCTTGCATCAAGCCTAGTGGCGAGGCTCAGACAGCGGCCTTTTCTCAGCTGGGTAAGGAGGCGCCCGATGCGACGCTGGCCTATCACCGTCTGACGACGCAGGGCGAGGCCTCGGCCGGATTCGATGCGCTGTTCCCAATCTCTTCGCGCCTCGGCGCCTGTTGAGGCTGCTGCTCATGGCGCCATCTGCAACTTGCTGGAAAGCTGCGCCTGCGATCATTGGCTGGACCAGACGCTTATCCGCTTGTCCGACCCGAGCAAAGCCTGGCCGATGGCCTTTGCGCCGTTGTGGATTGCAGACAGCCCATCCTGCAACGCATATCAGATGCGCCGCTCAGGCGTGCCGCGAACGGCCAATGTCGAGCCTGTGGGAGAACGTCGTTCCAAGGCAGACCATGCTCGACCAAGTCTTCACACAGGCTCGGCCCATGATGATCGGTGAAGACACGGCCCCAAGTTACATCTGGTCCCTTTCCAGCCCGAGCTCTGCCCACATCCACCTGAAGTCGTATTCGGCAATCGGGCCGTCACCATGCTTGGCGGTGCGGTTTTCGAGCAGCTTCAGCCAGTCGATCACCTTCTGCCGCCCAATCGCGCTGCGCGCCACCTGGCGCGGGGACTTGCCGCCGAGCGCCGGGATCGGCGCGTCCAGCGTTTCGCGGTAATGCTTGTCCAGGTGTTCTTGCATGAGCTGGCGCGCGATTTCGGGCGGGATTTCGTCAGCCCCGTTGCGCGGTCCGTCACGCCGTTGGTCGGCCTGCATTTGATCCACCGTCCGGAGCGTGGTCAAAGGCGATCTCAAGAGATCTCCAGCGGCCCCGCAGATCAACGCCTCGACCTTGGCCGCGCGCTCTGCGGAGTTGACGGTCACGAGCAATGTCTTGCCCTTCATTTCCAGCGAGCCGAGTACGGTCGCGCCCCCCATCTGGGTGTCCAACATGATGCCGCCGCCTGCCTTGCCGCCGCGCGTTTTCCGCGCAGACTGCCAATTCCAGAACTTCGCCCCGGCGGGCAAGAAGCTCTCCACCCGGTCCAGCCGCTCGGCAATCGCCTTCTGTGTCACCCCGGCGGCAAGACCGAACCGCAGATCGTGGAACAGCACATCATCACCGTCCGAGTTTGTGAAGTGTGGTTGCGCCGGGGTAAGGGCGCGGTCAATTTCGATGAACAGCCAGGCCGAGGTGAAGATGGGTGCGCAGCCCAGAAGCTGATCGCGCGAGAGCCGCAACGCCTCACGCTTCTTTAGTTTAAGGGCATCACGGAGCCCTGCAAACAGGAAGTCCACAGCCTCAGCACGAAAGGGCAACAGGGCCCCGGAGATGACATGATGATCGCGTTCGGGCACCACCCGCACGGAAATCCGGTCCCATTGCTTGAGCGTGCGGGAGGCGGATTTCTCGCGGACCGTGACCGGTGCCGCATCTGACAGCAGATCGCGCAGCACCATCGAGGTGCCGGGCTCAACATCGCTGACTTCGTATAGGCTGACAGCCGCGTCCCGCAGGGCCGCAAAATACGCCCGGTTCAGCACCGTTTCCTTCCAGCCCCGGCGCTTCAGGTAGAGATCGACGATATTGCCGTCCTCGTATTGCCGGCTGAGGAAATCCTCGAACCCGCAGCCCCAGAGGACACCCGACCATTGCTCGCCGAGCAGTTTGGCCAGGTCGTCTTGGTCGATCTCGAATTCCTCGAGCGCTGGCATCAGATGTTCGGCAACCACGTCCTGTAATCGGGCCCGCCAGTCGCCTTCTCTGCCAATGTAGGCCAGCAAGCCCGATATGTCGTTACGCTCGGCCATCGCCCCTCACCTGCTTTTCCGCGATAGCATCTCGTTGTTCGCCACAGGATGCAAGATGCCCGAGACCGCTGCTAAGCAGCCTATGCCGCTGTTTCGGCCCAAGACGGCCCACAAGCGGATGCTGCGCCGCAGCGCGACACCGTGCAGGTGCCACCGATGGCGATGGTTACCGTAGCGGTAGATGCGGGCGAGGCGGCGCTGGATGCTGCATTACGGCGCCTACCGTATCGCGCCCCGATCATGCGCTACAATGAACCGTAGTGCGACCCGGTCTGCCCAAGTTGATGTGTGTGGAACCCGAGTCGAGCAAGCCGCAGCGAGCAATTTCATGGTTGGTCGGGGTGTTGCCGATACAGGCGTATCTGTAATCTCAGCGCCGTTCAGGCTGACACCGCGAATTCGGTCATCATGCCGGTCGACAGATGCGGCATGTGGTGGCAACCCGGCCGGTGGCGATGGCTTTGCGCACCGCCGCGTCCGAGACGCCGCGCTGCGCGGCATAGCTTCGCCGGGACACTCCCATTCTGACCGAAACCTCATTTATTCAGCGACTTAGCAGTTGCTCTCTATTGGTCTCGTGCGCTGTCTGCACCCATCGCAACGCAACGGAGGCCCCATGAAACCCCTGACAACGCACGAAGAATTCTGCCTGAAGAACGCCGCCCACTTTGTCGCGGCCCGCGGCCGGACGCCCTC
>JANXPK010000125.1 GCA_025357355.1 Rhodobacterales bacterium | reverse complement strand
TCAGCCGCTCCAGTACCGCCAGCCAGTCGCCCGGCCCCTTCAACGCATCGACCCGCCCGATATAGCCAATCCTCAGCGGCCCCTCCGCAGCCCCGGCCAGCTTGGCGGCCAACGCGCCCGCCGGGATGTGGTCGGACTTGTTGATGTGGACGTCATGCACCAGGTGCGGATTGGGCGAATAGGGCGCGTAAGCCTCATAGGTTTCCAGCCCGTGAAACAGCCCCAGTGCCGCGCGTGCCACCAGCCGACGCTCCAGCCACGCCATCGGCCGATGCGTCAGCGCCGCGCGCAACCGCGATTTCGCACTGCCCGACCGCGCGGCCAGCCGCGTCACTTCGGATTCAACCCGGTCGGTCCAGACGTAATGCGCCCGCCCCAACCGATGCGCCTCGATCGCGCCAACCGAGCCCCAGTCGCCGATGAGCCCGCCGATCGAAAAGCCAAGGTAGTCGGCACGCCCGATCAGCTCGCGGATCTGCCTGCGCACCGTCGGCAGGGCGCGCAGAAACCGGTCCGGCCGGTAGGCCATCGGAAACGGCACCAGCTCGATGCGCGCCAGCCCCGGCCCGATCTTCGATACCGGCACCCATGACTGCGGCGCAGGCGCGTCGGACATTGGCATCATCACGATCAACCGGTCGAAATTCTCGGCCCACAGGCGCAGGCCATTGCAGGCCTGATCCTCCAGCATCAGCCCTTCGGCGCCGCGATGCAGCGGCACCGGGGCGTAGAACATCAGGGTCTTGCCACCGGTCATCGCGCACCTCGCTGCCATCAGCCTAGCGCCGCGCCGACCAAAGCAAAAGGGGCGTCCCGCCGGACGCCCCTAGTGCCATTGCCCGCCCGTTCAGACCCCAGCGACCGCCGCCACATGGCCGCGGTTCAGCATCAGGTTTCCCGGCAACACCAGTGCGGCCAGCGTGCCTATTCCCATCAGCGTCACCCCCAGCGCGAAAAGCCAGCCCAGAATGGGGACGAACCACACCACCGCCACCATCGCCGCCCCCAGCATGGCCAGACCGAACTTGCCAAGCAGCCCTTCCGGCATCACCCGCCCAAAGGCGAGCCAAAGTGCCGACCCCAGCACATAGGACCCCAGCGCATAGCCCGCAAAGATCGCCATGATCACCAGGCCAATCACCACCGGGATCAACAACGCCCCGATCAGGGTCAGCGCCAGCACAAAGCCGGAGCCGACCAGCGCCGAGGCCGCCAGAAAGCCCGACAATATTGCCCGCCACGGATGGGCCTGCGCCACGTCACGCCACAACTGCACGTGTTTCGGCGCCAGTGCTATCACCAGCAACGCCAGAAGCCCGGTCACCACGATCCCGATCACGATGCTGCGGATCACCGCCCAAACGCCAAGATGGACCGGGCTCACATCGCTCCAGTTCGGCGCATTGCCAACGGAACGCTGCACGATCTTCACCCGCGCCGCCGGGGCCACGCTTTCGGGCACCTTGATGCTGCCCGGATTGGAGGCATAGATCGTCAGCGCACCTACTACCTTCGCCTCGGGGCCGAAGGTCACGCTATCAACCGCCAGCACCGCATCCCCCGTCACGCTTCCGTTCAGCGTCATCGTCGCGGCCGACATCAGCGCGTAACCCCCCGACAATGCCGCCCAAAGTCACCTCATTGCCGCCCGCCCGCAGATTGCCGCCCACCCCCTGCGCCAGCGTCACCTCGAACCCGGCCAGATTGGCATCGCCCGCGACCGGTGCTGCGACGTTGACCGAATAACCCGCCGCGAAGAGATCGCCGCCAACCGCAGCGCTGACCTCGATTCTGCGCCCGGCCAGATGCGCCGCCCCTTTGACCGGCGCCTGCACGGTGACATGCTGACCCACCACGAACAGATCCTCGGTTGTCGCGTCACCGGTGAAACTGGGGGCATTGCCAGCCAGATAGACGTCATGGCCAACCGTGAAGCTGGCAACATCCTGCGCCACTGCGCCGTTCCCAGCCAGCGCGAGCCCGATACAAAGGCCGATATATCTCAGCATGATCCGATCTCCGGTAAATCTCCTGATCCCGGCAGCATCTCACAAGCCCCGATCTAAAGCACGATGTCCCTTCAAGGCATCACTGCCCGCCCAAAGCTACGGAGACTGAACTTGCATCTCCTGACTTCCTTCTCTTCCCCGATAGGCCAAAGCCTATCTGGGACGCGCACGACCGCCCCCCGGGCGGGCGCGTCCCCTTTCTCACCACAGCGCCCGACCCAATCCCCCTTGCCTTGCGCTGGCGCGCGGCGGCAATCGGACCGATGAAGGCTCCCCCGGAGCCTCCATCAGACGGTCCTCCGGCACCTGTTGAAAATGAAAAGGGCCCCGTTTCCGGGGCCCCTCTGCATCCAGCTGGAAAGCCAGCTTACATCATGCCGTCCATGCCGCCCATACCGCCCATGCCGCCACCGCCGCCGCCCTGGCCGCCCGACTTGGGCTCCGGACGATCCGCGATCATGGCTTCGGTGGTGATCAGAAGGCCCGCGACCGAGGCTGCGTCTTCCAGCGCGATGCGAACGACCTTGGCCGGGTCGATGACGCCGAACTTGAACATGTCGCCATATTCTTCGGTCTGCGCGTTGAAGCCAAAGGTCTTGTCCTTGCTGTCGCGGATCTTGCCCGCAACAACGGCCCCGTCAACACCGGCGTTCTGCGCGATCTGGCGCAGCGGTGCTTCCAGAGCGCGGCGGACGATGGCGATACCGGCGTCCTGATCGGAGTTTGCACCCTTCACGCCGTCCAGCGCATGTGCCGCCTGCATCAGCGCCACGCCACCACCGACAACGATGCCTTCCTGCACGGCCGCACGGGTCGCGTTCAAAGCGTCGTCAACACGGTCCTTGCGCTCCTTGACTTCGATCTCGGTCATGCCGCCGACCTTGATCACCGCAACCCCGCCAGCCAGCTTGGCGACGCGCTCTTGCAGCTTTTCCTTGTCGTAGTCCGAGGTGGTGTCTTCGATCTGCTGACGGATCTGCGCCACGCGGGCTTCGATTTCCGCCTTGACGCCTGAGCCATCAATGATGGTCGTGTTGTCTTTGGTGATCGAGATCTTCTTGGCGCGGCCAAGCATGTCGAGGGTCACGTTTTCCAGCTTCATGCCCAGATCGTCGCTGATGACCTGACCACCGGTCAGAACGGCGATGTCCTGCAGCATGGCCTTGCGACGGTCCCCAAAGCCCGGCGCCTTGACGGCGGCGATCTTCAGGCCGCCACGCAGCTTGTTGACGACCAGCGTGGCCAGAGCCTCGCCTTCGACATCTTCCGACACGATCAGCAGCGGCTTTTGGCTTTGGATCACGGCTTCCAGCAGCGGAACCATCGGCTGCAACGAGCCAAGCTTCTTTTCATGCAGCAGGATATAGACGTCTTCCAGTTCCGCCGTCATCTTGTCGGCGTTGGTCACGAAGTAGGGCGACAGATAGCCGCGGTCGAACTGCATGCCTTCGACGACTTCGGTTTCCGTTTCCAGACCCTTGTTCTCTTCGACGGTGATCACGCCCTCGTTGCCGACTTTCTGCATCGCGTCGGCGATCTGACGACCGATTTCCGCTTCGCCGTTGGCCGAGATGGTGCCGACTTGCGCCACTTCCGCGCTGTCCTTGACCGGACGGGCCGCTGCCTTGATGTGTGCGACAACCTTGGCGGTCGCCATGTCGATCCCGCGCTTGAGGTCCATCGGGTTCATGCCAGCCGCAACCGACTTCATGCCGTCCTTGACGATGGCTTGGGCCAGAACCGTCGCGGTGGTGGTGCCGTCGCCCGCTTCGTCATTGGTGCGCGAGGCCACTTCTTTGACCATCTGCGCGCCCATGTTCTCGAACTTGTCGGCCAGTTCGATTTCCTTGGCCACGGTCACACCGTCCTTGGTGATGCGCGGGGCGCCGAACGACTTGTCGAGGATGACGTTGCGGCCCTTGGGCCCCAGGGTCACGCGCACTGCGTCGGCCAGAATGTTCACGCCACGCAACAGACGGTCGCGGGCATCGCTTTCAAAACGTACGTCTTTAGCAGCCATTTGGTCAGCTCCTTGAATGCGTTACAAGATCAACGTTCTCAGGCGAACACGCCGAGAATGTCGCTTTCCTTCATGATCAGCAGGTCTTCGCCGTCCAGCTTGATCTCGGTGCCCGACCATTTGCCGAACAGGATCTTGTCGCCAGCCTTGAC
>JANXPK010000122.1 GCA_025357355.1 Rhodobacterales bacterium | reverse complement strand
GGTCCACCGACCACCCCGAGTTTCAGTTCCTGCCGCGCAAATTCAAGATCGCCATCACCGGCTCGCCCCATGACCGCGCCGTCACCGCCGCCCATGACATCGGCCTGCGCATGATCCGCCAGAACGGCGAGCCGGGGTTCGAGGTGCTGGTTGGTGGCGGCCTTGGTCGCACGCCCTTTATCGGTCACAAGGTGCGGGATTTCTTGCCGGTGGCCGACCTTCTGCCCTATGTCGAGGCGGTTCTCAGCGTCTACAACACGCTGGGACGGCGTGACAACAAGTACAAGGCGCGCATCAAGATCACCGTACATGAGACTGGAAAAGAAGAAATAACCCGGATGATCGAGGAACGTTTCGCCGAGATCCGCCCGCTGTTCGGCGGCCATGACCAAAAACTGCTCGCCGACATCCGCGGCGCTTTTGCTCCGCCTGCGTTCCGCGATGCGCCGACGGGTGCCTATGACCTCGCTTATGCCAAGGACCCCACGTTCCGCGCCTGGGCCGATACCAACCTGACAGCCCACCGCAACGCCCAATACGCCATCGTCACCGTCTCGATCAAAGCCCATGGCGCCACGCCGGGCGACGCGACCTCTGACCAGATGCGGCTTCTGGCCGATCTGGCCGAGACCTATGGGTATTCCGACCTGCGCATCAGCCACGAACAGAACGTCATCCTCGCTCATGTGGCCAAAGCGGACCTGCCCACGGTCCACGCCGCGCTGCTGAAGGCGGGCCTTGCCACCGCCAATGTCGGCCTGCTCAGCGACATCATCGCCTGCCCCGGCATGGACTATTGCGCCCTGGCGACCGCCCGCTCGATCCCGGTGGCGCAGGAACTGGCCGTGCATTTCGCGGCCTTGAAGCTCGAACACGACATCGGCCCGCTGAAGATCAAGATTTCAGGCTGCATCAACGCCTGCGGCCACCACCACGTTGGTCATATCGGCATTCTGGGGCTGGATCGCGCGGGAGTGGAAAACTACCAGATCACTCTGGGCGGCGATGCCACCGAGGATGCCGCCATCGGCGACAAGACCGGCCCCGGTTTTGCCTATGACGAGATCGTGCCCGCCATCGAACGCATCCTGCGCGCCTATCTTTCGGTGCGCCTGCATGCCGAGGAGACCTTCCTTGCGACCTACCGCCGCCTTGGCCTGGCCCCCTTCAAGATCGCGCTTTACGGCGCTGAAGGCGGGCGTGATGCCGCTTGACATGTCCGTTGCCGAACGCGTCGTAACCCTGAACAGCCGCTATCGCCACCATTCGGCGACGGCGGTGCTGGAACATGCCTTGAAGGATGCCGATCTGGGTCAGGTCGCGCTGGTGTCGTCCTTCGGGGCCGAATCGGTGGTGCTGTTGCACCTCGTCTCGGTCATCGCCCCCGAAACCCCGGTCCTCTTCATCGACACCCGGATGCTGTTCCCCGAAACCCTCGATTACCAGCGCGAGCTGGCTGAAAAGCTGCATCTGTGCGACCTGCGCACCATCCGCGCCGCCCAGCCGCGTGTGGCGTTCGAAGACCCCGACAACACCCTGCATCTCTTCAATACCGATGCCTGCTGCAACGTCCGCAAGGTCGAACCGCTGGAACGGGCGCTCAAGCCCTTTGACGGCTGGATCACCGGGCGCAAACGCTATCAGGGCAAGGGCCGTGAGGCGGTGGAGTTCTTCGAGGCCGAAGCCGACATCCGCATCAAGGTCAATCCGCTGGCCCATTGGGGACCCGAGGATATTCAGGATTACATGATCAACAACCGCCTGCCGCGCCATCCGCTGGTCGTCAAGGGCTATCCGTCGATCGGCTGCGCCCCCTGCACCACGCCGGTCAAACCGGGTGAAGATCCCCGTGCAGGCCGTTGGCGCAACACCACTAAAACCGAATGCGGCATCCATTTCATCGGCGGCCGCGCCGTCCCCATCGCGAAAGAGAATGCCGCATGAGCGTGATCGTCACCGACCGGGGCTTTGCCGCCCCGCAGGCCCTGCCCATCGTCCCTTTGGCCGACATCGCCGCCCATCAGGGTGCCGTCGATCTGGCCCAGACCGACCGGCCAGAGGCGCTGCTGCCCTATCTTGCCGGCCTCAGCCTGATCCGCATCGCCTTTCCCGCCTTCAACGACGGCCGCGCCTTCACCATTGCCCGCCGCCTGCGGGTTCTGGGCTACACCGGCACCCTGCGCGCCGCAGGTCCGGTCATCGCCGACCAATACGCCATGCTGCGCCGTGTCGGCTTTGATGAGGTCGAAATTCCCGACGATCTTGCCGCTCGCCAACCCGAGGCTCAGTGGACCTACCGCGCCGATTGGCAGGAGCACGATTATCTGTCGCGGCTCAAGGCCTGAGGCAGGCCTTCCCCCCGCCCGGCGAACCCCCTATCTCAAGGCAGACCGACATGAATGAAGTGAGCGCCATGCCCGACGCAATCGCAACCGATGCCATCATCCCCGCCCCCAAGGCGCATCTGCCCGATGCCCAGACCGTGACCGCCGTCACCCATTGGACCGACCGCCTGTTTTCCTTTCGCGTGACGCGGCCCAAATCCCTGCGCTTTCGGTCCGGCGAATTCGTGATGATCGGCCTTCTGGGCGACACCGGCAAACCGCTGTTGCGGGCCTATTCCATCGCCTCGCCGTCCTGGGATGACGAATTGGAGTTCTATTCGATCAAGGTGCCCGATGGCCCGCTGACCAGCCGTCTGCAACACATCAAGGTTGGCGACGAGATTATTCTGCGCCCGAAGCCGGTTGGAACCCTGGTCCACGACGCGCTTCTGCCCGGCAAGCGCATCTGGTTTCTTGCCACCGGCACCGGTATTGCGCCCTTTGCCTCGTTGCTCCGCGACCCAGAGACCTATGAGAAATATGACCAGGTCATCATGATGCACACCTGCCGCGAATTGGCCGAACTTGAATACGGTCGCCAATTGATCGCGGGCCTGCAGGATGATCCGCTGATCGGCGAATTGGCGCAAGGCAAGTTGAAATATTATCCCGCCACCACCCGCGAGCCCTCGCCCGTCATGGGCCGCATCACCGATAATCTGATTTCCGGCAAAGTCTTCGCCGATCTTGCAATTGCGCCGATCACCCCAGAGGATGACCGTGCCATGGTTTGCGGCTCGCTCGCCTTCAATCACGACGTCAAAGCGGTGCTGGAGAAATTCGGGTTGCACGAAGG
>JANXPK010000109.1 GCA_025357355.1 Rhodobacterales bacterium | reverse complement strand
GCGCGTTCCGCTCCCACCCGCGGTCGTGTGCGTCCCCTGCGTCACCATAGTTCCCGACCCAATCGCCCTTGCCTTGCGCTGGCGCGCGGCGGCAATCGGACCGATGAAGGCTCCCCCGGAGCCTTCATCAGACGGTCTTCTGGCACCGGTGGTGAAGGCGGCCTTGCAGATCAAGCGGCTATCGTGATGTTCCCACCAAGCTGCATCGTATTCTAGGCCACGGCATCCTGACGACGGGAGGCGAACAGCCAATAGCCAAAGCCCAGCATGGCCGCGACCCCGGCCAGAATGCCCAAGGCCGAGCTGGCCAATTCGGATGCGGCCTCGATATTGCCGGCAAAGCTGTAGCCCAAGAGGACGTACAGGCTGACCCAGACCGTCTCGCCGGCAACGGCCCAGATCGTGAAACGGAGATAGTCGAACCCGGTGGCCCCTGCGGCGAAATTGGCCCAAGGCCCAACCGGGGCGAACAGCCACCGGGTGAAGAAGATGCCGAGGGCACCGCGCTTGTCCATCAGGTCAATCGCCCGCTTGATCATGGCCCCGCGCGCCGGGTTGGCGGCCATGCGGGACAGCAGGTCATGCCCGCCGATCAGCCCGACCCGGTAGCCGACCTGATCCCCGAGCACGGCCCCCGTCAGCGCGGCCGCCATGACCTGCCACAGAACAAGGTCTTCGGTCGCGACAAAGCCGCCTGCGGTCAGCATCAGGATCGAGCACGGCACCGGCAAGGCAAGGCAGGCAAGAAAGGTGACGCCCAGCAACAGCCACAGGCCATAGGTCGGCACCAGAGCCAAAAACCAGTCAGTCATGGCTGGCCGCCTTTTTCGCTTGCAACGTGGCAATGACGTCATTGACTTCTTTGATGACCAGCGACACTGCGACCCCGCGCGAGGCTGCAATCTCTTTGATCGTCCACGGGCCGTGGCCTTTGGGACCGGGCAGACCGGCCAAAGTATCAATCTCCATCGGATCGAGGTGCCAGGACTTGCCGATATAGCCGACGGTCATCCACGGTTTGACCGTTTCATCGTGGTGGTTCGCCCAATAAACGGCCGACCAGACGATGCGGATCACGAAGAACAACGTCACCGCCGCCGCCATCACAAAGCCGGACGAGGCAAAGGGGTGGGTGCGGAAAAGTTGCCTCATCGGATGTCCTTGAGCCCCCGGCTTAAGCCCTCCAACGTCATCGGTACCATCTTTCCGTCGAAGATATCCGCGATCATCCGGGTGGATTGGGTATGGGGCCAATAGGCCTCGGCCACCGGGTTGATCCATAGGTGACGCGGCCATTGCGCGCAGGCGCGGGTCAGCCAGGTTTGCCCGGTTTCCTGGTTCCAATGCTCATTTGCGCCGCCAACCTGCACGATCTCGTAGGGGCTCATCGCGGCGTCGCCGACAAAGATGGCCTTGTAATCAGGGCCATAGGTCCGCAACACATCGAAGGTTGGGGTCTGGTCGGACCAGCGGCGTTGGTTGTCGCGCCAGACGCCGTCATAAAGGCAATTGTGGAAATAGAAATGAGCCAGGTGTTTGAATTCGGCGCGGGCAGCTGAAAACAGCTCTTCCATGACCTTCACATAAGGGTCCATCGAGCCGCCGATATCGAGGAATAGCAGCACCTTGACCGCATCGCGCCGCTCTGGCCGGGTCTGCACGTCGAGCCAGCCCTGCTGCGCCGTCGCGCGGATGGTGCCTTCGAGATCCAGTTCGTCGGCAGCGCCGTCGCGGGCCCAGCGGCGCAGGCGGCGCAGGGCGAGCTTGAGGGTGCGAGTGCCAAGTTCGGCCTGATCGTCGAGATTGCGAAACTCGCGCCGGTCCCAGACCTTGACGGCCTTTCCATTGCGGCTGGTGTCCTGACCGACACGCACGCCTTCGGGATTGTAGCCAAAGGCGCCAAACGGGCTGGTTCCGGCGGTGCCCACCCATTTCGAGCCGCCCTGATGCCGGCCCCGCTGTTCGGCGAGCCGTTGGCGCAGGGTTTCCATCAGCTTGTCGAAACCGCCCAAAGCGGCAATCGCCGCCCGCTCCTCAGGGGTCAGATGCTTTTCGGCGAGCTTTTCCAGCCACTCGCGCGGCAAGTTAACCGCCTCCAGCACCGCTTCGGCAGTGATCGCCTCAAGACCGGCAAAGCTTTCGGCGAAGGCGCGGTCGAAACGGTCGAAATGCCGCTCGTCCTTGACCAGTGCAGTTCGGGCCAGATAATAGAAACCGGTCGCGTCATGGGTCACCAGACCTGCGGCAACCGCTTCCAGCAACCCCAGATATTCGCGCAAACTTACCGGCACGCCTGTCTTCCGCAAGGTCAGGAAGAAGGGCAGGAACATGGCTCAGCCCATGCGGTCCAGAAAGATCGAAATCGCCAGTCCCAACAGGCCAAAGGCGATGGCAAACCCGGCGCCATATTGCAGCGCGTCCAGCTTGCGCCCGCCCTGCCGCAACGCCGTGGTCGCCCCGACGATCGCCCCGATCACGATGGCGGCTGTCCAGATCATGCCTTGCCCTTTCCCGAAAACCGGGCAAAGTCCCGGTTCAGCTGCCCCGGCCACGCAAGCCCAAGGCGGCAATTTCGGCAGCCCGCGCCTGCACGGCCTGCTCGTCGCCGAAGCCATAACGCGCGGCAGGCAGACTGTCGAGACGCAGTGCGGCGGCCTCGGCGCCTTGACCAAGCTGGGTCAGGGCTTCGGCCTTGATCATCAGCAGGCTGGCGAGCAGGGCGGCGTTCTGGCCCTTTTGCGCCAGGGGCATGGCCTGATCGGCAAGCGCGATGGCCTGTTGCGAGCGACCGTTGGTCAGCGCGATGGCGGCAAGCTGCATGAGGGCATGGGACAGGTGGATGCCGTCATCGGGCAGGCTGGCATAGACCTGCGCGGCGGCCGTGTAGGCGCGCTCGGCCGCCGCAGGATCGCTTGGGGCCTCAAGCCTGCCGAGGGCGAACCAGGCAAAGCCCAGCCGGTTGTCCTGCCAGCCCCGCGCTTGCGCGATGGCCAGCATCTGCCGGGCGGCGGGAAGGCGGGCGGATTTGGCGGCAGTTGGACCCAGGGCGGTTTCGACGGAGTCGATCCAGGCGCGCGGGGTGTCTGCGGCCTGCCACGCGCCAGCATAGCGCCCGCTGGGATTGAGCCGCGCCACCAAAGCGGGCAGGCGGGCCGCAACCTCGGCTGCACTCATGCCGCTGGCAAGCTCGGGCGCGTAGTGCAGGCGCAGCATCAGCATGTCGAAGCCGGTCAGCACCGACTGAAAGTTGTCGTCATTGTAGACCGAATCCGGCAGGCGGTAGAGGTCATTCAGCGGGCCGAGCGCTTGCGCGGTCTCTTCGTGCAGGCAGTCGCGCACCTCTTGCGGGCTGGTGTCTTCGGGCACGAAGATCGCCAGCCGGTCGCGCCGGGTCATGATCCGCCAATCCAGCGCGGCGGTGCCAAGCTTGCTGCGGTATTCGGCGAGTGAGGAGACGTTCGGCGCCACAAAACAGGCGGCAGTGGGTTCCAGCCGCTGCAACACGGCTTTGGGCGCAAACTCGACGGTAATCGAGGCGGGCACGCCGGCGGGAACCTGATGCAGGTCGATCCCAGCTTCGGCGTGCAGGCGCCCGATCAATTTGGTCAGCTCTTGTGGGGCATTGGCGGGCACATTTCCGGTGAGCGCGATGGAAACCGGTCCTTCGAAACGGGTCAGCACTGGCAAGGGCTGCCCGCTTTCCATGTGGAATTCAAGATCAAGAAAATCCTGCGCCATCTGGTCGTTCGGCCGCAAGGGTGCCAGTCCGCGCGCGGCGGCGAAGGTCAGCATCGGACCGGGGGCATTGGCGAAAGCCACCGAGGCGGTGGCACCCTTGCTGACGGTCTGTTGCGAAACCGGGCCACAGGCGACCAGCAGACCCAAGATTAGAAGAGGGACGATACGCATGAAGCGGGCAGCTTTCTTAGGGTTATGCCGCCGGTATGGTTACCGACAAAACAGAAATCAGCCGCAGCGGAGGTTTACAAAATCGCCGCCGCGACTGACTGGTTGCCCTAGGGGTGAACTGCCGTTCGGCGCGACATACCCCCTCGAGCAGATGGGGGCCGGACGGACCGTGCCGATGTAACCGAGCGGCGGTTCACTGCCTTCAAGTAAACAGGGCCCGAGTGTCCCAATCTGGGCGGCCTCGTGTCAATGTTTTGAAATTTTCACTTTCAGCAACAATCTATCCATGGTCCGCACGTGCCACATTGACGCCACATTTGCTTTTGGGTCATCACGCAATGTTGCAATATATTGCGGTTGCGAGCCAAAAAGTTACCGCCTTCTCAGAAACCCGCGCCAAGCCTCTGCATTTTCTAGCGAATCGGCGATGCTCACCGTTGACCACGCGACAGAAAGGCCAGACGTTCGAACAGTTGAACGTCCTGTTCGTTCTTCAAAAGCGCG
>JANXPK010000090.1 GCA_025357355.1 Rhodobacterales bacterium | reverse complement strand
CGTCGCAAGATCGAAGGCGACAGACACGCCCTGCTGCCCGGCGGCCAACCCAGCGCGGTAAAAGGCGTTGCTTTCCTCCGCCGTCGAGAACCCAGCATATTGCCGTATCGTCCAGGGCCGCCCAGCGTACATTGTCGCCTTGACGCCCCGCACGAACGGCGCTGCCCCCGGTACTCCGCCCAGATGTGCAAGCCCTGCCACATCCTCAGCAGTATAAAGCGGCTTGACCGCGATGCCTTCCAGCGTCGCCCACGTCAGGCTGTCTGGATCGCGGCCCTTAAGTTCCTTGCTGGCCAAGGCTTCCCAGACGATCTTGTCGTTCACATGGCCACCCATTTCATCTGTCCCCAACTATCCCACTGAGGGTCCGGGGGGAGTGAAACCGCCCGCTTCCTCCGCAAACTCATTCGAACTCCAGGATCACCGCGTCCACCTTCAAACTCGACCCGGCCACGGCCACCACCCGCTTGACCACCCCGCGCCGCTCCGCCTTGAGGATGTTCTCCATCTTCATCGCCTCGATCGTAGCCAGCGCCTGTCCCTCCTGCACATCATCGCCTGCTGCCACCGCCAGCCTCACCAACAGGCCAGGCATCGGGCACAAAAGGAATTTCGAGGTGTCCGGCGGTACTTTGTCCAGCATGAGCCGAGCAAGTTCGGCAGCGCGCGGGCTGCGGACCAGCACCTTCAGATCGGCGCCACGCAGCCGCACCCGGAATCCCATCGGGATCTTGGCGATCTTCATCACCAAAGGATGGCCGCCCAATGACAGTCGCGCCAAGGGTTGCCCCGGCTTCCAGTCGCTCTTCACTCGCATCAGCCTGCCGTCCGCAAAGGTCACGGTGGACCCGTCAGGGTCGGCGGCAATCGTCAACGCAAACGCTTGGCCCTGAACATCCACTACCCAGGTATCACCGACCTTGCGCTTGTGGTTGTCCATCGTGCCAGAGATCCGTGTCCGCCTGATCTCCGCTACCCGGTGCATCGCCGCCGCCGCCGCAGCCACCCGGCGCAGCACCTCAGGCTCCAGCACAGCGCCTTTGAATCCATCGGGATATTCCTCGGCGATGAAGGCCGTCGTGATGTTGCCCGCCACAAACCGCGGGTGGTCCATCACCGCCCCGACAAACGGCAAGTTGTGGCCAATCCCCTCGACCTCGAAGGTATCCAAAGCCAGCCGCATTTCTTCAATCGCCGCCCCGCGCGTCGGTCCCCAAGTGCAAAGTTTGGCGATCATTGGGTCGTAGAACATGCTGATCTCGCCGCCCTCGAATACCCCGGTGTCATTGCGCACCACCCCGCCACGTTCGGTCACGCCCTCGACCGGCGGGCGGTAACGCGTCAACCGGCCGATGGAGGGCAGAAAGTTGCGATAGGGGTCCTCGGCATAAAGCCGACTTTCCATCGCCCAACCGTTGATCTTGAGGTCCGCCTGCTGGAACGGCAGCCGCTCACCCGCCGCCACCCTGATCATCTGCTCAACGATGTCGATCCCGGTGATCAGTTCAGTCACCGGATGTTCGACTTGCAGCCTTGTGTTCATCTCCAGGAAATAGAAGCTCCGCGCCCCGTCAACAATGAATTCCACCGTCCCGGCAGAGGCATAGCCAACCGCGCGGGCCAAGGCGCAGGCCTGCTCGCCCATCGACTTGCGCGTCCCCTCGTCCAGAAACGGCGAGGGCGCCTCTTCGATGACCTTCTGGTTGCGCCGCTGGATCGAGCATTCGCGTTCGTGAAGATAGACGCAGTTGCCATGGGTGTCGGCCAGGACTTGAATTTCGATGTGGCGCGGCTGGGTCACAAATTTCTCGATAAAGATGCGGTCGTCGCCGAACGACGCCGCCGCCTCGTTCTTTGAACTCTGGAACCCCTCCCGCGTCTCGGCATCGCTCCACGCAATCCGCATCCCCTTGCCCCCACCGCCTGCCGATGCCTTGATCATCACCGGATAGCCAACTTCTCCGGCAATCTTCACCGCTTCGTCGGCATCCCCGATGATCGCCATGAAGCCCGGCACAGTGGAAACCCCAGCAGCCATCGCCAGCTTTTTCGAGGTGATCTTGTCGCCCATCGCCTCGATCGCCGAAGATGGGGGCCCGATGAATACCACCCCCGCCGCCTCCAGCGCTGCCGCGAAATTGCGGTTCTCGCTTAGAAAGCCATAGCCGGGATGCACGGCCTCGGCCCCAGTCGCCTTGACGGCCGCCATGATCCTGTCGATCACGATATAAGACTGCGCTGCCGGTGACGGTCCGATGTGCACGGCCTCATCGGCCATGCGCACATGCAGGGCGCCCCGATCGGCATCCGAATAGACCGCCACCGTCGCAATACCCATCTTGCGCGCGGTCTTGATGACCCGGCAGGCAATCTCGCCGCGATTGGCAATCAGGATCTTCTTGAACATCCGCCCCTCCCCAGGCCGCCCTTTGCGGGGCACGCCAATGCGAAGACCATCCGGGATCGCTCCTGGATGGCCCTCAATTGCTGTCCGCCGCACGGCGGCAGCATTTGTGCGTTACGGGCGGCAGATGCCGACACCGGCCTGATGGCACAGCGCACCGGCCCCGACACCAAGCGCCGCGCCGGTGATCGGGTCGAAGCCCATGGCATCAGCGGCAACCGCACCAACGGCACCGCCAACCAAGGCGCGTTGTCCGTCATTCTGGATGAGACAGCCCGACAGGGCGACGGAAAGCACTGCGAGAACGATAGATGATTTGAACATGCGTATCTGCCTCGTTTCAGTTTTGTTTTAACCGCAGGCCTCAGACTGCGGCTTGCCGGAATGATCTTTGTCCCCGGTGAAATTAGGTTACTTGGCGAGAAGACCGACGCCAGCACCAATGACAGCTCCTGTCGCCATGTTGTTGCCGGTAACGTCGGCGGCAGCAGCCCCGACACCGGCACCAATAAGGGTACGCTGGGCGTCATTTGCCAGGCAGCCGGTGACGGCCATGGACAGGAAGGAAAGCAGAACAACAGATTTGAGCATGGGTGAATGCCTCGTTTCAGGGTTATGATGTTCGCCATCCTTACCGCAACCGCAGGCACGGAAAAGCAAAAAAACCCGAATTGGCGGAAAGTCGCATGCAGCGGCCGCCGAAAGAACGGCCCGTCCGTTGAACGAACGGGCCCGAGGGGAAGGGAAGGGTAACAGTCTTGATAGACAGAGCAGGCAGGACACAACTCCTTTGCCCTGACACCAGCATCGCTGAAGCCACCCATTGACGCAAATGCAAGTTGCCTGCTGAAAGGCGGCTGCGCTGAATTCTGCCAGATCGCCAAAGGCTTGCGCGGAACCATGCCTATTCGTCCCAATCCTCGTCCAATGCAAGGGGTGGTGCGTCTGGCGCAAAGACTTCCGGGAAGGCGGCTTCGGCGCGGCGGAGATCAATTTTCAGCAGCGCCTCATAGCTTGCTGGATCGAACGGCTCATCTGCCGGTACCACTTCGCGCCCGAAGAGCCACGACAGCCGCCCGGCATCCAGATTGCCACGCTCGAACGGGTCTTCGCCGAATGCCGCCCACAGGGCCGCCAGAAATCCCGCATCGGCCTTGCGGTCGCCGCTGTTGCGATCCTTGTAGCGCTCGCGTCGCAGGATCTTGGTGGCGCCGTCCTTCATGTTGGCGCGGCGAATGACGAACTGATGGTCCGTCCCCGGCAACCGCCCCGGAAACCCGCGATGTTTCAGCATGGCGCACCCTTTCCCCGCTTCAGAACATATCCCATACGCAAGTGCCGTCCTTGAGGGAATAGGAGTTGAAGAATTGCGTGGCTTCGGGATGGCTTTCGCCAAAGGGCACATCCTGGTCCGACATCGAAATGATGATCTGCGAAGGTTGCGGCCCGATATTGGCGATCCGTTTCAGCGCATAGGTCTGGCACAGAAAGTCCATGTCGCGGGCAGCCGTATCAGCGTTCACTTTGCCGCCCTTGCGGGCAATTCCGGGCGCCAGAAAACGGAACCGCGCCGCCATCCCATTCGGTCCCGGTATATTCGTGATCACATCCAGCAGTGTCACCTTCTGTCCAGAAGGAACCGTGATCACCTCATCCGCCATTGCACCTTCCTCATATCACTGGCCCATAAATATCCCACAAGGGGTCCGTGGGGATGTGATATCCCCCGGCCTCTCAGCGATCACAGCGGAATATTGTCATGCTTCTTCCATGGGTTGACCAGCTTCTTGCCGCGCAGGCTCGCGAATGCCCGCGCCACCCGCTTGCGGGTCGAATGCGGACGGATCACCTCGTCGATAAAGCCCTTTTCCGCCGCAACAAACGGGTTGGCAAAGCGGGTTTCATAGTCCTTGACCCGCTGGGCGATCTTGCCCTTATCGCCCAACTCGCCGCGGTACAGGATTTCCACCGCACCGCGCGCGCCCATCACCGCAATCTCTGCCGTCGGCCACGCGTAGTTGAAATCGCCGCGCAGGTGTTTGGACGCCATCACGTCATAAGCGCCACCGTAGGCTTTCCTTGTGATCACAGTCACCTTGGGCACCGTCGCCTCGCCATAGGCGAACAGCAGTTTCGCGCCGTGCTTGATTACCCCGCCCAACTCTTGCGAAACCCCCGGCAGGAACCCCGGCACGTCGACCAGTGTAAGGATCGGAATTTCGAAGGCATCGCAGAACCGCACGAACCGCGCGGCCTTGCGCGACGCGTCAATGTCCAGACAGCCCGCCAGAACCATGGGCTGATTGGCCACCACGCCCACGGTCTGCCCCTCCAGCCGGATGAAGCCCGTCACGATATTGGCGGCAAACGCAGCCTGGATTTCAAAGAAATCGCCTTCGTCGGCCAGCTTCAGCACCAGTTCCTTCATGTCATAGGGGGTGTTGCCGTTTTCTGGGATCAGCGTGTCCAGCGACAACTCGGTCCGCGACGGGTCGTCAAAGAACGGTCGCACCGGCGCTTTCTGGCGGTTGTTGAGCGGCAGAAAGTCAAACAGCCGCCGCGCCTCTGACAGCATTTCAACGTCGTTCTCATAAGCGCCGTCCGCCACCGAGGATCGCCGGGTATGGGTCGAAGCCCCGCCCAATTCCTCTGCCGTGACGACTTCATTGGTGACCGTTTTGACCACATCCGGCCCGGTCACGAACATGTAGGACGTCTCCTTGACCATGAAGATGAAGTCGGTCATCGCAGGACTGTAGACCGCGCCGCCCGCGCAAGGCCCCATGATCAAAGAAATCTGCGGCACCACTCCCGAGGCCATGATGTTGCGCTGAAATACTTCGGCATAGCCAGCAAGCGAGGCGACCCCTTCCTGTATCCGCGCGCCACCGCTGTCGGCGATGCCGATCACCGGCGCGCCATTCTGGATCGCCATATCCATGATCTTGCAGATCTTTCCGGCGTGGGTCTCGCTCAGCGAACCGCCGAACACCGTGAAATCCTGACTGTAGACATAGACCTGCCGTCCGTTCACCGTACCCCAGCCGGTCACCACCCCGTCGCCGCTCGGGCGATCCGTCTCCATCCCGAAATCGGTGCAGCGGTGGGCGACGAACATGTCGAGCTCTTCGAAACTGCCCTCATCCAGCAACAATTCGACCCGCTCGCGCGCCGTCAGCTTGCCCTTGGCGTGCTGCGCCTCGACCCGCCGCGCGCCGCCACCCGCCCGCGCCATTTCGCGGCGGCCCTCCAGCTCTTGCAAGACATCCATCCGTCCCGTTCCCCGCTTCTTGCCCGGTAAAGGTCGGGCTTTTTCAACCACCATAGAGTTGGCGCAAACCGGCATAAAGCGAAAAGAGCCGGGCTGACGTGTCGCCCTTGGCAAAACCCGTTGCGGTGCACTATCAACTTCCAACCCCAAAAAACCGAGGTAGAGATGCCCAACCTGCCTATCCCCGTTCTGACTATCGGCCTTCTGGTCGGCTCGAACCTTTTCATGACCGTCGCCTGGTATGGCCATCTGCGCTTTAAGGGGGCGCCGATACTGACCGTAATCTTGATCTCCTGGGGGATCGCGTTCTTTGAATACATGCTGCAGGTGCCGGCCAATCGCGTCGGCTATGGCACCTTCTCGGCTGCGCAACTCAAGACCATTCAAGAAGTGATCACGCTGATCACGTTCGCCGTGTTCTCGGCCCTTTACCTGAAAGAGCCGTTGGGCTGGAACCACGCGGTGGGCTTCTGCTTCATCGCCCTAGGTGCCTGGTTCGTGTTTCACAAATGGAGCTAAGCCCGGTGGCGCGCCACCCTTGCACTGCGCGGTGGCCTTGGCTAACACAGACTGACGCTTGATGGAGACGGCGATGCGTGTCAGCGGCATGATCAAGATGAGTTGCCCGCCAGATGCGCTGCTGGCAACCCTGCACGACCGGCTTTCGCTGGCCAACATCCTGCCCGCAGGGTCAACACTGGACCGCAATGGGCAAGACAGTTTTATCTTTGCGATCACCAAGAGTGTGGGCCCGATCCGGCTGACCATGCGCGGCACCCTGACCGTGGCGGCATTGGACAACGACTATGTCCAACTAATGACCATCCACGCCTCCCACATGATCGGCGGCAAGGTCGATGCCACCCTGACCTTGAGCATCGACACCGCCGACGGTTTGACCAGGCTGGGCTATGGCGGTGACATCACCGCTCTGGGTCTGGCTGGCCGTGTCCTCAAAGAGAACGAGGGCACGGTGGACGCAGTCGTCAAGCGAGCGATGGCGCGCCTCAAGCACCAGGCGCTAACTCTGTACGATCAGAGCGCAATCAGCACCCGAACCGGCAGCTGACGACCTTTATCTCTGGCTTTCCCGCCAATTGGGGTTGATCCACGGCTCTTGATTGGACCGCGCCAGCAATCCGCGCCCCAGAATGTGATCCGCCGCCTTTTCGCCAACCATGATCGACGGCGCGTTGAGGTTGCCGTTGGTGACCTGCGGAAAAATCGAACTGTCCGCCACCCGCAAGCCTTCGACCCCGATCACCCGGCATTCGGGGTCCACCACCGCCATCTTGTCGTCCCGCCGCCCCATCCGTGCCGTCCCGCAGGGGTGATAGGCGCTTTCCACATGGGCGCGGATGAAATCATCCAAATCAGCATCGCTTTGCGCCGCTGGCCCTGGCTGGATCTCGCCCTTCACATAGGGCTTCATCGCCTCTTGCGCGAAGATCTCCCGCGTCAGCCGGATCGACGTGCGGAAATCCTGCCAGTCCGTGGGCTCGGACATGTAGTTGAACAGAATCTTCGGCGGCGCCTTGGGGTCAGCAGATCGCAGGGTGACCGACCCGCGCGACTTCGAC
>JANXPK010000080.1 GCA_025357355.1 Rhodobacterales bacterium | reverse complement strand
GGTCCGGGGGATGTGAAATCCCCCGGCTTCCACCCCAGGCGCAACCTCGCCCTTTCGCGCTGCAACCACAACGACGTCAGGATCAATGGCGCATTCTCGATCTCGCCCGTCGCCACCAACTCCATCAGCCGCCCGAACGACACCAGGTGGCTGCGAATATCTTCGGCCTCATCCTCGACCCCGAACACCCCCGCAACACCATCCGGCAGATCGACCAGCGCCACATAGGAATAGAGGTATTCACTGACGGCACCGGGCGAGGGGTAATAGCGGGCGACCTCGACCAGATCGCGTAACGCCAGCCCGGCCTCTTCAACCGCCTCGCGCCGCGCCGCCTCTTCAGGCGTCTCGCCGGGGTCGACCCGCCCCGCCACCGCCTCGATTTGCCAGCATTGGCCGTCGCCCCGCGCCAAGGGCCCGACCCGGAACTGTTCCACCACCAGCACCAGATCGCGCACCGGATCATAGGGCAGCACCGTCACCGCATCGCCAGAGATAAAGCCGGCGCGCGTCGCAGGCGCCCCCAGCGTGCCATCGAACTTCCGCCAGGCGACGTCATATTCCTCGACCGCAAAGAATTTCGTGTAGGGCAAGCGCTGCTCTGCCACCACGACATCGCCCGGTCCCGCCCGGTGCCGCACCTCTGTTGGCGCGCTCAAAACCCGTGCCCGCGAGGTCGCCCTGACCGCCATCGACCCCAACCGCGCCGCGACCGCCTCGGGAGCCAAATGGCCGCATAACATCATGATATCCTCTGCCAATTCCGGCAGGCACGCGACCGCAGCCGCTTCGCTGCCCAGAACCCGGACCAGAAATTCCCGCCGGTCGGGGTGCGCCAAAGTCTCAGGAACCCCGCTCACCGCCAGCGCCTGGCGGCAAATTCCGTGATCACCCCGCCCACGATGCCGCCAATCAGCAGCGTTGCAATCACTGGCGCCACCGCCAGCAGCTTGCCATATTGCAGCATCAGCATCGGCACATCCAGAACCGCCTCGCCCGCGTTGTGATAGATCATCCGGGTCGAGCGCAGGATCATGAAATAGATCGAAAAGGCCAAAAGCGTCCAGAACACCAGAAACAGCGCCGTCCGCAACCCGAACGAGGCCGCCTCAATGTAGCCGCGCTTGACATTCGGCCCCATCGTGAACCAGCCCAGTACCAGACCGATGGCCGCCGTGATCGGGGCAAAGTAGCCCGGATTGGTGCCCTGCGGCAGTTGCGGAATATAGGCCAGCGCCGCAAGCAGTCCCACGATGGCAAAGGCCACGGCAGCGGCGAGTTTGGCAGCGGTTGGCATTGGCGTCCTGCTCTTTTCGGCCCGCTGGGGGCCCCTTGATTACCCGGCGGGCCGGGCAATGGTGATCTGCGTCACGTCACAGTTTCCGCCCTCAAAGGCCCCCGCACAAGAGGCCAGGTAGAAATTCCACATCCGCCGGAACCGCTCGTCAAAGCCGAGGTTCGCGACATCATTCCAGCGCTCGTTGAACGTGTCGTGCCAGCGGCGCAGGGTCTGGCTGTAACTCTTGCCGAATTCGATCGACCCCAGCACCTTCAGCCCCGCGTTCTCGATTTCACGGCGCAGCACCGTAGGCGAGGGCAGCATGCCACCGGGAAAGATGTATTTCTGGATGAAGTCGACAGATTTGCGGTACATCTCGAACCGTGCCTCGTGCATGGTGATGATCTGCAACGTCGCCCTGGCGCCCGGCCGCAGCCGCCTGAGCACGGTGTCGAAATAGACCGGCCAGTACTTTTCGCCCACCGCCTCGAACATCTCGATCGAGGCGACGCCGTCATAGACCCCGGTTTCATCGCGGTAGTCCTGCAACTTGATGGTGACCTGGTCCGCCAGCCCGGCCCTGCGGATGCGCTCGACCGCAAAGTCGTGCTGGGCCTGCGAAATCGTCAGCCCCGTCACCCGCAGCCCGCGTTTGGCCGCATATTCGGCAAACCCGCCCCAGCCGCAGCCAATCTCCAGCACATGATCGCCGGGCCTGGCCCCCATCTGGTCGATCATCGAAGCGTATTTCTGCTCCTGCGCCTTCTCCAGGCTCTCCTGCCCGCTCCGAAACAGCGCCGAGGAATAGGTCATGCTGTCATCCAGCCACAGCCGGTAAAAATCGTTGCCCAGATCGTAATGATAGGCGATGTTCTTGCGCGCTTGAGTCTTGGAGTTCGCTTGCAGCCAGAACCGCAGCCGCTCATAGGCCCGCACCAGCGCAAAGCCGGGGAAGGCGTCGTAAACCTCTTCGTTGCCCGACTGGATCATGTCGAGAAAGCCCTGCAGGTCCGGCGTGGTCCACCAGCCGTCAAGAT
>JANXPK010000076.1 GCA_025357355.1 Rhodobacterales bacterium | reverse complement strand
CAGCCTTTGTGGCCGGTCAGCGCCTCTTTGAATATCCGCCAGCCAGAGTAGCGCATGGTTTGTCCTCGGTTTCGGTCACAAGCGTGCCTGGGTCAGAGCATCGCCATTTCAGCCATCGGGTCGGTTCACCAGCATCATGGCGGCGCGGCGAAAGGTGGTCATGATCTGGCTTTTCATCGGTTCGCCAACTTTTGTGTCGGTCAGGGCCATGTCCATCACCGTCAGCCAGTTTTCGGCGTCCACGGTCGCGATTTCGACAAAGGCGTGAATTTCGCGCAGGTTCATGTGGCCATGCTGTTCGGCGTAATAGCGCCGCCCGCCGAAAAAGCCGCACAGAAAGTCGAACTGGGCGGGGCGGACATGGGCAAGGCCGTGGCCCTGCCGGTGCAGGTTCACGATGGCCGCCCCCTGCGGCAGGCTTTCGATCAGGTCGTAGAACTGGGTCACCAGCTCCATCACCTTGGCCTCGCCGCCGATCTTGTCGAACAGGGTTTCCATTAGCTTTGCGGCCGGGTTTTCTTGGGGTCATAGTGCGACAGTTGCACCACGGTGGCGGGCAGGCGCTTCTGCTGGCCGTCAAGTTTGCCGATTTCCACCTGTGTACCAACTTCGGCATAGGCGATGTCGATGCGGGCCAAGGCGATCTGTTTGCCCAAAATGGGCGAGCGAGTGGCCGAACAGACCTCGCCCACTTGGGCGCGACCGATTTGCAAGGGGTCACCGTGGCCCACCGCGACGGCGGCATCGATGTCCAGCCCGACAAAGCGGCGCGCCGGGTGCTCTTTGCGGCGGATCAGCGCGTCGCGGCCGATGAAGTCGTCTGGTTTGGTCTTGAGCGGGACTGTGAAGCCGATGCCAGCCTCGAACGGGTCGGTCTGGTCGGTGAAATCGTAACCGGCAAAGATCAGACCCGCCTCGATCCGCACCATATCGAGGGCGGCAAGGCCCATGGGAACTGCCCCGGCACTATATATGGCGTCATAGACCGCTTCGGCATCCTTGGGGTGGCAGAAGATTTCAAAGCCCAATTCGCCGGTATACCCGGTTCTGGACACCACCAGCGGCGCACCGGTCGGCCCGCCCAGGCGAGCAACGGCAAAGCGGAACCAGCCCAACTCAGTGAGGGCGGGCTGCGTGGCGGCCGTCCAGATGACGGCTTTCAGCAGGTCGCGCGACTTTGGCCCTTGCACCGCGATGTTGTGCAACTGGTCAGTCGATGACCGCACCAGCACCTTCAGCCCCAGCTTTTCCGCCTGATCGCGCAGCCAGACCCCGCCGAAGTCATCGCCGCCGATCCAGCGGAAGTTGTCCTGGCCAAGGCGAAACAGCGTGCCGTCGTCTATCATCCCGCCATGGTCATAACACATGGCGGAATAGACAATCTGGCCTTGCGACAGCTTCCTGACGTCGCGGGTCAGGCAGTATTGCAGCAAGGCTTCACTGTCGGGCCCGGTCACCTCCCATTTGCGCAAGGGCGACAGGTCAATCACCACCACATTCTGCCGACAGGCCCAATATTCTGAAATCGGCCCTTCGCGATAAGCCTGTGGCAGCCAATAGCCCTTATATTCCACCATGTTGCGGGTCAAAGCTGATGTGCGAGGGTGAAACGCCGTCTCTTTGCTCATCTTCGGCTCCGCGTCGGGGGTCGTGCGCCAGGCGACAGCGCGAGTGAACTTTTCGGTGGCACCGTAGGTGCGCACTTGGATGTCGGTCGGGTTCCAGCCGTTGCCCGCCGTGGTGTCATCCGGGCAGGCCGACGACACACAGACAAGGTCGGTCAGCGCCCGCATCATCACATAGTCACCCGGTCGCGACCACGCCTCGTCACTGTTCAGGGCGCCGTGCGCGTCGATCCAGGTGTTGTAGAAGAAGTTGACCGCCATCCAGCCAGGTCTTGCTTCTACGCCAGTACCTTGCAAGGCGAAGTTGAAGTTGTCTGAGCAGTTGGCATGGCCCGGATAGCCGATGTCGTCATAGTATTTCGGGCTGCACGCCATGGCGAAAGCGTCGTGGCGGGCGACGGTATCCTGAATGACCTCGACCAGCGGATGAAA
>JANXPK010000087.1 GCA_025357355.1 Rhodobacterales bacterium | reverse complement strand
TCCGGGTCCGACCCGGCCCGTACCGGACCGGTCAGGTCTGACAGACTTTCCTTCTGCCGCCCCCTGGCATCGAAATTCCGTGGGTCGAGCCAGGCACGATAAGCCTCGCGCAGGGCGGGCCATTCGCGGTCGATGATGGCGAACCAGGCCGTGTCGCGGTTGCGGCCCTTGTAGATGGTCGCTTGCCGGAATACCCCCTCATAGGAAAACCCCAGCCGCTGCGCCGCCCGCCGCGACGGCAGGTTCAGCGCGTCGCATTTCCATTCGTAACGCCGGTAGCCCGCCGCGAAGGCCCAGTCCATCATCAGGAACATCGCCTCGGTCGAGGCGCGGCTGCGGTGCAATTCGGGCGCCAGATTGATATGCCCGACCTCGATCGATCCAGCCTCGGGCGTGATCCGCAGATACGAGGCGACGCCGCCGCAATGGCCGCTTTCTTTCTGCCGGATGACGTAGAACAGCGGATCAAGGCCGCAAGCGGTGTCCTTGGCCCAGCGGTGATAGGCGGCCGCGGCAGAGAACGGGCCGTAGGGCAGGTAATCCCACAAATCGTCATGGCCGGAATAGGCGCGGTAAAGGTCAGCGGCGTGGGTGTCGGGGTCCATGCGCTCCAGCCGCACCAGCGCACCCTCAAGGACCGCACCCGTGGGCCGGGGTGGTGCCTTCCACTGTGGCACTGCGACCCCGAACCGCTTGACCTCTGACATTGCTGCCCCCCTTGGTTTGCCGCGACTATGCCCGCTGGCAGGCCGATTGCAAGCCTATTGGCTCGGCGCAGGATAGCTGTGAAACCCGTCGAAATCGGCCTTGCCCAGCGCCACCCCGGCGGCGCGCAGGGCGGAATAGCCCATGGTGAGGTGAAAGATGAAATTGGGCATGCCGTAAAGATGCAGGAAATCGTTGGCCGACTGGTCAAGATCGGCCATCCCGGCGCGGTGCTGGATACGCAACAACTCTGCGCCGCGAAACTCATCCGGCCGCATGGCGCCCAAAGTCGCGCGCACCACCGCCAACCGGGGTGCCAGGGCCGAGGGCAAGTCGGGCACTTCGCGCCCGGCCAAGGGGCAAGCGACACGCAGGGCAAAGCTCGCCGCCGTGGCAAACTGCTGACCGGCCGGAAAGCCATCGGCAACCGGAGCAACCATCGCCTCCGGCCCGGCCTTCTCGATCATCCGCATCGCTTGTCCGAGGTAATGGCGAAACACCGGGACCGAGGCCGTGTACAAGGGCGGCACCATGTCAGGTTGGTCCGTTCGGCGGCAAGGCAAGACTCCCGGGGGTTACCCGAGGAGTGTGATCGTCCGCCCGGCCTTTGACAAGCTAGTCCGGCGGGCCAAGTCCGGCGGGCCAAATCCGGCGGGCTTACTCTTTCACCACCGGGCGCAGCTGCAATTCACGCAGCTGCTTGGCCGTGGGCTCGCTCGGCGCGCCCATCAACAGGTCCTCGGCGCGCTGGTTCATCGGAAACATGATGACCTCGCGGATGTTCGCCTCATCCGCCAGCAGCATGACAATCCGGTCGATGCCCGCCGCACAGCCGCCGTGGGGCGGCGCGCCGTATTTGAACGCCTTGACCATGCCGCCGAACCGCTTGTCGACCTCGGAGTTCGGGTAGCCCGCCAGCTCAAACGCCTTGTACATGATCTCCGGCTTGTGGTTGCGGATACCGCCAGAGATCAGCTCATAGCCGTTGCAGGCGAGGTCATACTGATAGGCATAAACCTTCAGCGGATCACCCATCAGCGCCTCCAAGCCCCCCTGCGGCATCGAGAACGGGTTGTGGGAGAAGTCGATGGTGCCCTCATCGGTCTTCTCGTACATCGGGAAATCGACGATCCAGGCAAAGCGGAAGCTGTCGGTCTCGCTCAGCCCCAATTCGCGGCCAATCTCGTTGCGCGCTTTGCCAGCCGTGGCCTCAAAAGTTTCAGGATTGCCGCCGAGGAAAAAGGCCGCGTCGCCAAGGCCCAGGCCCAACTGAACCCGGATCGCCTCCGTCCGCTCTGGCCTGATATTTTTGGCCAAGGGTCCGGCGGCCTCAAGTGACGTATAATGTCTTTCGTACAGAGTCAGAGCTTCTTGAGTTTCTCCTTCGGCCTGCAACTTCTCAAGCATGGAAACGAGAGAGAGTCTTTCTGCCTCGCTCAAACCTTCAGACCGCTCGCGCCAGAAGATATACCCCATCCCCGGCAGCCCTTCCTTCTGGGCAAAGGCGTTCATCCGGTCGCAGAATTTGCGGCTCCCCCCGGTCGGCGCAGGAATAGCGCGGACCTCGGTCCCCTCCTGCTCCAGAAGCTTGGCGAAGATCGCAAAGCCCGAACCCCGGAAATGCTCGGACACATCCTGCATCTTGATCGGGTTGCGCAGGTCGGGCTTGTCGCTGCCGTACCACTTCAGCGCATCCCGATAAGCGATCAGCGGCCACTCTGCCGACACCTTCTTGCCCGGCGCGAATTCCTCGAACACGCCCTGCAACACCGGCTGCACGGCGGCAAAGACGTCCTCCTGCTTGACGAAACTCATCTCGATATCAAGCTGATAGAAATCGGTCGGCGAGCGGTCGGCGCGGGGGTCTTCATCGCGGAAGCACGGCGCGATCTGGAAATAGCGGTCGAACCCCGACACCATGATCAGCTGCTTGAACTGCTGCGGCGCCTGCGGCAACGCGTAGAATTTTCCGGGATGGATGCGCGACGGCACCAGATAGTCGCGCGCGCCTTCCGGGCTCGACGCGGTGAGGATCGGCGTCTGGAACTCGAAGAATCCCTGCCCTTTCATCATCGCCCGCATGGAATCGATAACGCGGCCGCGCAGCATGATGTTCTGATGCAGCTTGTCGCGACGCAGATCGAGGAAGCGGTATTTGAGGCGCGTGTCCTCGGGATAATCCGGTTCGCCAAAAACCGGCAGCGGCAATTCGG
>JANXPK010000035.1 GCA_025357355.1 Rhodobacterales bacterium | reverse complement strand
GCGGCGCATCAGTTGCGGCAGGCGGGCGAGGAGGGAAAGCTTTTCGCGCGGGGCGGCATATTGCGGCGCCTCGGCCAAAGGCTCGGGGTAGCGCGGATCGGCGCGCAGGGGGGCGGGGCGGGAATAGGCGGACGGTGCAGCCTCGGTCATCGGGGCGGCGGAAGTGTAGCTGGACTTGCGGCGCGGCGGGACGGGCGGGGCGGCGGCTGCGCGGCGGACCCTGCGGCTGTCGATGAAAGCGAGGACGACCGCAACCGCGCCCATGGCGGTCTTGCGGAGCAGGGCAAGGGTTCCGGTGTAGGCAACCACCAGCCCGAGGGCCAGGAATTTGGCGATGAGCACCAGTTCGGCAAGGTCAAAGCCGGTGACGAACAGCATCATGGCAAAGAATGCCACGGCCACCAAGAGCGACACCAGCCTGAGCCCGAATGCCGCCCCGCCGGGGGCGATGTTGATCAGCGAGCCGAGGATGGTGTCACCGAAAAGACCGCCCAGCCCAAAGGAATGTGACCAGGTGGTGGGTGGCACCAGAGTGGCGCAGTAGACCGAGCCAAGCGCCACCGCGATCACCGCAAAGACCACGCGCGACAGGGCACGGTCGGCCCCGCGATGCGAGGCAAAGCGCAGGCCCCAGGCGAAAATCACCGCAGGGATCCCCCAGGTGCCCAGGCCGCCGATGGTGACCAGCGTATCGGCGATCGCCGCGCCAAATCGGCCCAGCGCGTTGTGCACCGGGGCGTCGGTGGCGACCATCCAGCCCGGATCGTCAGGCGAATAAGACAAGAGCATCAGGGCGAACACCGCCGAGACGGCGAGCAGGACCAGACCGAACAGCTCGCGCGCGCGCCGCTCCAGCATCGCTTGCACGCCTTGATCCAGCAGCGGTTCGCGTTGTCTCATCTGATAGGATGCCATGGGTCTGCCCTCACTGGTATAGGCAGTCGCGAAGCTGGATGAGCCCGCGCTGCATTTCTTCTTTTGGAGCCACAAGGGCGACCCTTACGTAGGATTTGCCGGGGTTTTGGTCCCCGACGTCGCGCGATAGGTAAGCGCCGGGCAGGACCCTGACACCGGTTTCGCGCCACAGTTTCAGCGCGGCCTCTTCGCCATCTTCAACAGGCAGCCAGAGAAAGAAGCCACCTTCGGGGAGTGTGAAGCCTTGCAGACCGGAGAAGATCTGATCGGCAACGGCGAATTTTTCCTGATAAAGTGCCCGGTTGGTTACGACATGGTCTTCGTCGGTCCAAGCGGCCTCGGAGACGCGCTGAAGGGGCAGGGGCAGCGGCGCACCGGCGAAAGCGCGCAGTTTACGGATTTGCGCGATGCCTTGGGCCCCGCCCGCCACGAAGCCCGAGCGCAAGCCGGGAAGGCTGGAGCGTTTGGAGAGGGAGTGGAAGGCAAAGACCCGTTCGGGGTTGGCGCCGGTTTTCTCTGCCACTTCCAGGATGCCGATAGGTGGGGCGTTGTGCCAAATCTCGCCGTAGCATTCGTCGGCGAAGATCACGAAATCGTGCTTTTCGGCCAGAGCGAGGAGCGATGCCCAATAGTCTCGGCTGGCGACTGAACCCTGCGGATTGGCCGGCGAGCAGATATAAGCAATCGTCACGCGGTCCAACGTTGCGGCGGGAAGTGCAGCAAAATCAGGCAGAAAGCCGTTTTGGGCCGTCGCCGCGACATAGACCGGCTCTGCCCCCGTGGTGACGGCGGCCACGGTGTAGACCTGATAGAACGGGTTCGGCATCAGAACCACCGGGGTGTGGCCATTCTTGCGTTCGGGAGCGACGGCCAGAGCGGCGTTGAACAGCCCTTCGCGGCTGCCGTTCAATGCCATGAGGCGGTTTTCGGCGACATTGGAGTTATAGCGGCGCTTGATCCAGGCGCTGATGGCGGCCAGAAGCTCCGGGGTGCCATCGTTCGGCGGGTAGGTGGCAAAGCCTGCGATATTGGCCGCCAGGATCGGCGCCACGAAGTCCGGCATCGGATGGCGCGGCTCGCCAATGGTCATGTGAATGACGTCGCCGCCGGGCGCATGCGCGTCCAGCAGCTTCCGCAGACGCGGAAACGCATAATCCGGCAGGTTCGAAAACCGCTCTGGAAACGCCATCAATGCCTCAGTCCCCGGGGTCGTGGCGCCCCGTTTGGATGCAGAGTAACGGCCGTGGAGGGGGCGGTCCAGAAAAACCCATGTCAACCATTGGTTTGCGGCGCGAAGCTGTGGCTTTTTGGCATGGGGCGGGCGGGGTTTTGCCGACGGAACCGGGGGGTTTCACACCCCCCGGACCCCCTTTGGGATATTTATGGACCAATGACGGGGGATTTGGGGCGCGTTTGGGCTTCAACCCAAGGCACGTTCGGCGGCAAGACCGATGCGCAGCAGACGTTCTTCTTGACCGGGCGGGCACATCAGCGAAACGCCGCAGGATAGTTGGCTGGTTGGCAGAGTAAGCACGCACAGGTCCATCAGATTGCCGACGCGGGTGTTGCGCAGGGCCAGCAGATTTTCGCTGACGTAATACTCCGGGTCGGTCATCAGCCGGTCGGCATTGGGCGGTAGGATCGGCGACGTGGGCAAGAGGAGGGCGTCGTAGCCCGCGGTGGTGGCGGCAAAGCTTTGGCGCAGTTCGCGCAGGCGGCGCCAGCCCGCGACAAAGTCGATGGCCTTGACCGCAGCGCCGGTGCGGAAGCGTTCCAGGATGCGGGGGAACATCTTGTCTGGGGCGGCCTCGATGATCTTGGACCAGATGCCGTAGGCTTCGGCGGTGAAAAGCACGCCCGCAAGGCCAAGCGCCTCGGGCAGTTCTGGGGTTTGGAGGCGGGTGAGGGTGGCACCGGCGCGGCCAAGGTGGATGACGGCGTCGTCAAAGCCGCGGGCCGGGCGGTCGCGCAAGTCGTCAAGCACCACGGTTTCAAGGACGGCAAGACGAAGGCCGGTGAGCGTCAGGGGTTTGGGGTCGGCGGTGCGGCCCTCCAGCAAGGCAAGGAGCAGGGCGCAATCCTCGACCGAGCGGGCAAGCGGGCCGACGGTGTCGAAATTCTCGCACAGCGGGACGATGCCGGTGAGAGGCAGGCGCCGATGGGTGGTCTTGAGGCCGACAAGGTCGTTCCAGGCGGCAGGGATGCGGACCGAACCGCCGGTGTCCGAACCGATGGCAGCCGGAGCGAGGCCTTGGGCGACCGCAATGGCAGCACCCGAAGAGGAGCCGCCCGCGACCGCCATGGCGTCGTTGATGCAGGGTGGAGTGGCGGTGACGGGGTTGAGGCCAAGGCCAGAAAACGCCAGTTCCGACATATGGGTTTTACCAAGGCAAACAGCACCTTGCAGGGTGGCGGTGGCCAGCACGGCGGCGTCGCTGGTCGGAGTGCGCCCTTTCAGAAGGGCCGAGCCCGCCTCGGTCGCGATCCCGGCGGTGTCGATAAGGTCTTTCCAGCTGAGCGGGACGCCGTCGAGCGGATGGCGACGCAGACCGGCTTTGGCGCGACCGGCGGCAGCCATCGCTTCGCCCCGGGCGCGGGTTTCGGTGGTGCGGGCGTAGATGCGTGCAGACAGGGGATGGTGGGCGATGGCATCGAGAAAGTGCTCGGTCAGTTCGACCGGATTGATGCGACCCTTCTCGATGGCGCGGCCAAGGTCGGCGGCTGTCATGTTGGACCAGATCTTCATTGCGCCCCCGTTTGGATCAGGCTAGCGGCAAGGGGGCGCATGGACAATCCCGGGCGAGGCGTCATATTTGGGTGATGGAGCAGGATGTGATCATCGTCGGTGGCGGGCTGAACGGCCCGGCTTTGGCTTTGGCGCTGGCGCGAGGTGGGCTGCGGGTGGTGGTGATTGATGCGCGACCAGTTCAGGCACGGGCAGAGGTGGGGTTTGACGGGCGGGCCTATGCGCTGGCGATTGCGTCAAAGCGGTTGATGGCGGCGATTGGAGTTTGGGGGCGGGTGGCGGACAAGGTGCAGCCGATTCTGAAGATTGTGGCTTCGGACGGTCATGCCGGTTTGGGGGCCGCGCCATTATTTCTGACCTTTGATGCGGCAGAGATTGAAGAGGGGCCCATGGGCTTCATGTTGGAGGACCGCTATCTTTATGCGGGCCTGCAGGCCGCGATGGCGGAAGCGCCGGGGATCACGCTGCTGTTTGACGAAAGCGTTGTGGCGCAAGAGGTTACCGGGTTCTGCGCCGAGGTGACGCTTGCTGGTGGGGCGGTCATTTCGGGCCGGGTTTTGGTTGGATGCGACGGGCGCGGGTCGGGGACGGCGATGCGGGCGGGGATCAGGCGAAGCGGTTGGGGGTATGGGCAGACGGCGCTGGTGACGGCGGTGAGGCATGAAAAGGACCATGCGGGCACGGCGCATCAGTTCTTTATGCCGTCGGGGCCTTTGGCGATCTTGCCACTGCCGGGCGGGCACCTGAGTTCGATCGTCTGGAGCGAGAGGGAGGCCAATGCGGCGGCTATTCAGGCCCTGCCGGATGCGGAATATCTGGAGGCATTGCGTCCACGGTTTGGCGACTTTCTGGGAGAAATTTCGCTGGCAGGGGCGCGGTTTAGCTATCCTTTGAGCTTGTCGCTGGCGGCGGATTTTGTGGCACAGCGCGTGGCTTTGGTGGGGGATGCGGCGCATGGGGTGCATCCTTTGGCAGGGCAGGGGCTGAACCTGGGTTTGCGCGATGTCGGAGCGTTGGCGCAGGTGCTGATCGAGGCGGCGCGGCGGGGAGAGGACATCGGCGCGGCGGATGTGCTGGAGAGGTATCAGGCGTGGCGGCGGTTTGA
>JANXPK010000009.1 GCA_025357355.1 Rhodobacterales bacterium | reverse complement strand
CGCAGCCTCAGCCTCGATCAGCCCGCGAGAAAAGCCGCCGGCGCCACCCAGATTGGCATTGGGTATGCGGGTGATGCGCGGGCTTTCCACGATCTGGGCGCTGTTGCCGTTATCGACGATGTTCAGATGCATCTGACCGGCAAAATCGCAGGTGGCGAAGAATTCCGCTATGCGGCGCGCGGTGTTTTCGACCTGCGCCTCACGGCGAAAGGTAGTGATGCTGAGGCACAGCCGAACGTCGTGGTTGATCGCGCCGGGCACCGCAAAGCGCGCTTTGGTCAGCTGCACGCCGGTCGAGATCGCCACCAGTTCGAAATAGATCATGCCAGTCACGGCGGTCTTGGTGTAATGCGACAGATCGATGATCGTCTCGATCGCCACAGACAGGGTGAAGGGTGCCTCGCACAACAGCTCCCACGACTTGTCGGGGATGACGTGAAACACCCGCACCAGCACCCGGCCACGGCCCTCAAGCCCCAGATACAGCCCCTCCGGCTGACAGGTCGCGTGCCATTTGCCGATGTTCAGCGCGTTGAAATAGCTGTCGAACTTGACCTGCGTGCCTTGTTCGATGTTCAGCGCCTTGGTGTCGGTGTCATAGCACGCGGCCCCGGTGGCGTGGAAATACATATGGCCTTCGGTGCATAAGCCCGCCTCGGGATAGATCACGTGCTGCAAGGTGATCATCGGGCCGACAGAGGAGTGGGTCACCAGATCGTTGCGCACCAGTATTCCAGTCAGATGCGTCAGGAAGAATCCCTGCGCGCGCAACGCGGTGTCGAGGTCGGCGGTGGTGGCGGCAGGATCGAGGTTTTTCAGACACAGGCCCACGAAATCCGGCTGAAACCGCAGGCTTGCGCCCGCCTCGTCGGCCAGTTCGCATTCCATCGCCACAACCTGATCTATGTTGTGCAGATCAACGCCGCGAAACCGCGGCAACGGCTTGGCATTGCTGCCCGCGACCACGCCGTTGGTGGCCATGTAGCGCTTGTCCGAGGGGTCAAGAACGGCGGCGCCCAGCGCCATGGCGGGATCACGGGCCAACGCCAGACAGCTTACGACGCGGTCCAGCGTTTCGGGGGCGATGACGGTTCCGGGGTCCATGAGGATTGCATGGCTGAAACCTTTTGCACGCGCCGCCTGTACCTGCGCCAAGGCAGGCGTTCCCGCGGCCACGCGCAGCATCTCGGCCTTGGCGAGCTTGCCCGGGCCTTTGCACCAGCCCGCCAGTCGCGCCCGGACCAATCCATCCTGCGCCGCAGTCGCCCCGTCGGCCAGGCACAGCGCCAGCCGCAGGTCGGCCGCTACACTGCCGCAGGTCAGATAGCGCGCGCCGCTGACGGTGGCGGTCTCGTCGGTGTTGCAATTGGTGATCTCGAACCAGATGCCGCCCGCTGGCCCATTCAGTGCATAGTGCGACAGGTCCAGCACGGTTTCGGCACTGGTGGAAAGCTGGCAAACCTCGCAGGCCAGCCGTTCGGGGGCGTGGCCGGTCATGGCCTGATAGACCCGCACCTCCACCAGTCCCTTGCCCAGCAGCGCCAGAAACAGCCCGTCCAGCCGACATGACCGATGCCAGCCGCCGATGCCCAGCATGTTGCCGAAGGTGGAGGTTGCCAGCGTCGCCCCCGGCCCAAGGAAAAGGTTGCCCTGGCTCTCGCTGACCCAGGCCTTGCCGTCCAGCCGGTAGAATATTCCGGGTTCCGTGCAGACGCCCTGCATGGACAGGACCATGCTTTGCAAGGTCACCGCAGGGCGGCCGGCCAGCATCACGTCAAGGCCGAGCGACGCCGCAGCCCCCGTATCCGGCAGCAACAAGGCAGTGGTTTTGTCAACATCGGCACTTAGCACTGCACTGTCTCCAGATCAGGACGTGGGTTCGGCAGTTCCAGGGATCGGACCATTCGACACAGCACCGTCCAACAACGTATTCTTTGGCGGCGTGTCAACATTTTGTTTGATCAATGCCCGGATCATCGGCGCCACATAATCACGCATCAGGGTGGCGCTGTCGGGCGGCAAGGTCAATTCGGCCAAGGGCGCGTCCGGTCCGGGCAAGGGTTCCAGAAAAAGCGCATCGCGGTCAAGATAGCGGCGGGCGACGGTCGCATTGCCGCGCGCATGTGCGGCCATGATCGCCGTTCTGGTCGGGTGGTCGAAAAGCCGGGCCGGGGCGTTGCTGCCTCCCGGCGCCAGTTTGCGGTCCACCGCCTTCACCGCCATCTCCAGCCGGGCGCGGAATTTGTCTGGCGCCGTGTCGAAGGGCAATTGGCGGACGAATTCCGCAATCGACGGCGAATAGCTGGAATTCACATGCGGCGCGGGTTTCAGCCCGGTCAGATCGCCGACCCCCAGCTGCTGGCAGAACGCCGCCACCGGACCCTGCGGCATCTGAGCAGGCTCGAAGACATAGGGCAGGATATTGTCGCGGCCGAATACAGCCTCAAGAT
>JANXPK010000804.1 GCA_025357355.1 Rhodobacterales bacterium | reverse complement strand
ATGGAAAACCCGCCTTATCTGTTGCCCTTGCCGGAGCTGATCGGCGATCAGACCGCTCTGCCGGTAGCCATGGCGATGGCGGGTCACATGCTGTGGATGGAGCGGGCGGCGGGTGGGCAATTCAAGGTGGTGCGGAGCGTCGCCGAGATCGGTGAGTGCATGCAAAAAGGCGTCATCGCGGGCATTCTGCACATGGAGGGGGCCGAGGCAATCGGCGACAATCTGGATGCGCTGCACGCCTTCCACGCGATGGGATTGCGCTCGATCGGGCCGGTGTGGTCGCGGCCCACCATCTTTGGCAACGGCGTGCCCTTCGGCTTCCCGGCAAGCCCCGACACCGGAGAGGGGCTGACAGAGGCGGGCAAGCGGCTGATCCGGGAATGCAATGCGCTCAAGATCATGATCGACCTCAGCCACATGAACGAAAAGGGCTTTGACGATGTGGCGGCGCTGTCGGACGCGCCCCTTGTTGCCACCCATTCCAACGCCCATGCCGTCACCCCTTCGACCCGCAACCTGACGGACCAGCAACTGGCGGTGATCAAGGCGTCGGACGGCATGGTGGGGCTGAACTACGCCACCTCGTTCCTGCGCCGCGACGGCAAGCAATCGTCGGACATCGGGTGGGAGGATGTGCTGGCCCATCTGGATCACTTGATCGAGCACTTGGGCGAGGATCATGTCGGCCTTGGGTCCGACTTTGACGGGGCAACCATTCCCGATGGCATTGCTGATGTGGCGGGGCTGCCGCGCCTGCAACAGGCGATGATCGATCACGGGTATGGCGAGGCTCTGATGAAGAAGCTGTGTTTTCAAAACTGGATCGCGCTGTTGCAACGGACCTGGGGTGCGTGAAGCGGGCGGATGAGCGGCTGGTTTCGACCTTTGTGCTTGCAAGCCAAACCCTTCGCGGGCTAGCGTGCACGCGTCAGTTCGGGAGAATCCAGCTGTCCGTCAAGGATGATCTGGTGCCGAAGGAGCAACCGCCCCGGTAAACTCTCAGGCCCAAGGACCGTTCTGATAACGAAGCTCTGGAGAGTGGTGCTGCAAGCACCCGCCGAAGGGATAACGATCTCAGGCGCCCCGCCAAGAAGTGACTGGTGGGGTACGGACAGAGGGGGCTCGGGAGGTGCGCTGAAGCGCACCCTACGCGCTTGGGGGTGGGGCTTTTGACTGAATTGTTGCGTTTGCCGCTGCATGATCTGCATGTCGCCCTTGGCGGCAGGATGGTGCCATTCGCGGATTACGAAATGCCGGTGCAATATCCGGCGGGGGTGCTGAAAGAGCATTTGCACACAAGGGCGGCGGCCGGGCTGGTCGATGTCAGCCATATGGGCCAGGTGATCTTGCGGCCGAAGGGAACGCTGGCCGAAACAGCGCTGGCGTTCGAGGCCCTGATGCCGGTGGATGTGCTGGGGCTGACGGCGGGACGGCAGCGTTATGGCATGTTCACCACTGCCACGGGCGGCATTCTGGATGACCTGATGTTCGCCAATCGGGGCGATCACTTCTTCGTGGTGGTCAACGCTGCCTGCAAGACCGCCGATATCGCCCATATGACGGCGCTGCTGTCCGCGGCCTGCACGGTGATCCCCGTCACCGACCGCGGCTTGCTGGCGCTGCAAGGCCCGGCTGCCGAAGCGGCGCTGTCGCGGCTGGTGCCGAAGGCTGCGGCGATGCGGTTCATGGATGTGGCGGTGCTGGAGTGGGGCGGCGTCCCGCTGTGGGTCTCGCGTTCCGGCTATACCGGCGAGGATGGTTACGAAATCTCGGTTCCGGTTGCGCGGTTGCGAGACTTTGCCGAGGCGCTGCTGCATCAGCCCGAGGTCATGCCCATCGGCCTTGGCGCGCGCGACAGTCTGCGGCTGGAGGCAGGTCTGTGCCTGTACGGCCACGACATCGACACCACGACAAGCCCGGTAGAAGCCGGCCTGAACTGGGCCATCCAGAAGGTACGGCGGGCGGGCGGCGCGCGGGCGGGTGGTTTCCCAGGGGCCGCGCTGGTGATGCACGAACTGGCGCAAGGCCCCGCGCGGGTCAGAGTTGGTCTGCGCCCCGAAGGCCGCGCGCCGATGCGCGACGGCACCGAGCTATTCGCCGGGGGTGACAAGGTCGGGGCGATCACCTCGGGCGGCTACGGCCCATCGGTCGCAGCCCCGATTGCGATGGGTTATGTCGCGGCCGCCCATGCCACGACCGGCTCCACGCTGATGGCTGAACTGCGCGGCAAGATGCTGCCGGTGACGGTTTCCCCGCTGCCTTTCCATCCCACAACCTACAAACGCTGAGGATAGCTGATGAAATATACCAAGGAACACGAATGGCTGCGCGTCGAGGGCGATCTGGTCGTGGTCGGCATCACCGAACATGCCGCCACAGCACTGGGCGATGTGGTGTTCGTCGAACTGCCCGAGGTGGAAACCGTCGTGGCCGAGGGCGACGAAGTGGCGGTGATCGAAAGCGTCAAGGCGGCGTCGGACATCCTGGCCCCGACGGCGGGCGAGATCGTTGCCGTCAACGACCTTCTGGTCGACAATCCGGGCCTCGTGAACGAGGACCCTCTGGGCGCAGCCTGGTTCTTCAAGATGCGGCTCGACGACCTTTCGGTGCTGGACGATTTTCTGGACGAGGACGAATACAACGAGTTGATCGCCTGAAACCGCCCCAGTTTTCGTCGACGAAAATTGGCAAATTCCTTCCGAGGAGTTTGGTTGCCCTGCATGGAACGAGGACGCGATGACCTTTACCCCGGTTGACTACAACCCCTATGACTTTGCCAATCGCCGTCACATCGGCCCGTCGCCCGCCGAGATGGCGGAGATGTTGCAGGCGGTTGGCGTACGGTCGCTGGATGATCTGATCGCCGAGACCGTGCCGAAGTCGATCCGTCAGAAGGTGCCGCTGGCCTGGGCGCCCCTGTCCGAGCAGGACCTGTTCCTCAGGATGCGGGCAGTGGCGGCACGCAACAAGGTCATGGTCAGCCTGATCGGGCAAGGCTACTACGGCACCTTCACCCCCCCGGCCATTCAGCGGAATATCCTTGAGAATCCGGCGTGGTACACGGCCTACACCCCCTATCAGCCCGAGATTGCCCAAGGGCGGTTGGAAGCCTTGCTGAACTTTCAGACCATGGTTGCCGACCTGACTGGATTGCCGGTGGCCAATGCCAGCCTTCTGGACGAGGCGACAGCGGCGGCGGAGGCCATGACGATGGCAGAACGCTGTGCCAAGTCCAAGGCCAGGGCGTTCTTTGTCGATGAGGGCTGTCATCCCCAGACCATCGGCGTGATCCGGACCCGGGCGCGGCCACTGGATATCGAGGTGATCGTGGGGGCGCCCGAGACGCTTGAACCCGCAAAGGTCTTTGGCGCGATCTTTCAATATCCCGGCAGCTATGGCCATGTCCGCGACTTTTCCGGCGAAATTGCAGCCTTGCATGCCCAAAAGGCGATTGCCGTGGTGGCGACGGACCTGCTGGCGCTGTGCCTCTTGAAGGAACCCGGCGCGATGGGGGCGGATATCGCGGTTGGCTCCAGCCAGAGGTTTGGCGTGCCGATCGGCTATGGCGGGCCACACGCGGCGTTCTTCTCTTGCAAGGATGAGTTGAAGCGTTCGATGCCGGGGCGGATCGTCGGCGTGTCGATCGATGCGCGGGGGAACAAGGCGTACCGGCTGTCGCTGCAAACGCGCGAGCAGCATATCAGGCGGGAAAAGGCGACCTCGAACGTCTGCACGGCGCAGGCGCTGCTGGCGGTGATGGCCTCGATGTACGGCGTGTTCCACGGGCCGCTCGGCCTCAGGGCGATTGCCGAACGGGTGCATTTCATGACCAACCGGCTGGCGCGGGCGCTGAAGGCGGCAGGGGCAAAGGTGCAGCCGAAGGCGTTCTTTGACACGATTACCGTCGAAGTCGGCGTGGGGCAGACCGGCATTCTGGCGGCGGCGCGGCAAGAGGGGCTGAACTTTCGCAAGATCGGCAGCGATAGGGTCGGGATTTCGCTGGACGAGACGACGGACGAAAAGGTGCTGGTCCGCGTGCTGCGGGCCTTTGGCATCGACGGGGTGCCACCGCACCGCGCGACCCTGGGCTTTCCGGAAAGCCAGTTGCGCGAGACGGCGTTCATGACCCATCCGGTCTTTCACATGAACCGGGCGGAGAGCGAGATGATGCGCTATATGCGCCGCCTGTCGGACCGCGATCTGGCGCTGGACCGGGCGATGATCCCGCTGGGATCCTGCACGATGAAACTGAACGCCGCCGCCGAAATGATGCCGATCACCTGGCCCGAGTTTTCCAGCCTGCATCCGTTCTGCCCGCCCGAACAGGCGCTGGGCTACCGCGAGGCCATCGAGGACCTGCGCGAAAAGCTGTGCGAGATCACTGGTTATGACGCCTTTTCGATGCAGCCCAACTCTGGCGCGCAGGGCGAATATGCCGGGCTGCTGACCATTCAGGCCTATCACCGGGCGAGGGGCGAGGGGCACCGCAAGGTCTGTTTGATCCCGACCTCGGCCCACGGCACCAACCCGGCTTCGGCGCAGATGGCGGGAATGCAGGTGGTGGTGGTGGGGTCGATGCCGAATGGCGATGTCGATATCGAGGATTTCCGCGCCAAGGCGCAGGCTGCCGGGGCGAATTTGGCCGCTTGTATGATCACCTATCCCTCGACCCACGGCGTGTTCGAGGAAACCGTGCGCGACATCTGCAAGATCACCCATGAGCATGGCGGGCAGGTTTACCTCGACGGCGCCAACATGAACGCCATGGTCGGGCTGGTAAAGCCGGGCGAAGTGGGCAGCGATGTCAGCCACCTGAATCTGCACAAGACGTTTGCCATTCCGCATGGTGGTGGCGGGCCGGGCATGGGGCCGATCGGCGTCAAGGCGCATCTGGCGCCGCATCTGCCGGGGCATGTGGAGACAGGCGGCGAGGGCGCGGTTTCGGCGGCCCCTTATGGCTCGGCCTCGATCCTGCTGATCTCGTGGGCATACTGCCTGATGATGGGCGGCGAGGGGCTGACGCAGGCGACGCGGGTGGCCATTCTGAATGCGAACTACATCGCGGCGCGTCTGAAAGGCGCCTATCCGGTGCTGTTCATGGGCAACCGCGGGCGGGTGGCGCACGAATGCATCCTGGACACGCGGCCCTTTGCCGAGGCAGGGGTCACGGTGGACGACATTGCCAAACGCCTGATCGACAACGGCTTTCATGCGCCGACCATGTCGTGGCCGGTGGCGGGCACGCTGATGGTAGAGCCTACGGAATCCGAGACCAAGGCAGAGATCGACCGGTTCATCACAGCACTTCTGGCCATCCGGGAGGAGATCAGGGCGGTGGAGACGGGCGAGATTGCCAGCGAGGACAGCCCCTTGCGCCATGCCCCGCATACGGTCGAGGACCTCGTCGCCGACTGGACCCGAAAATACCCGCGCGAGCAGGGCTGTTTTCCGCCGGGGGCGTTCCGGGTGGACAAATACTGGCCGCCGGTCGGGCGGGTGGACAATGTCTACGGCGACCGCAATCTGGTGTGCGTCTGCCCGCCGCTGGAAAGCTATCGGGAGGCGGCGGAATAGGTGTCCGCATGTGGCACAATTGGGAGTTGCTGATTTATCCATGCGTTAGGTCTACGACTTAACCTTGCGGTAAGGTTTCGACAATGGTGCGCAATGAATGCGCACCCTACCCCATCTGCAGCCGCGTCACGATCTGGGCGAGGTCGGCCTGACGGCGCAGGCCAAGTTTCGAGAAGATGACTTTCAGCTTCGGCCGCGCGGTGGTCCGGGTGATGCCGCGCGCGGTGGCGGCCTCCGCGGGGGTTGAGCCGGTGCCGATCAAGGCGGCGAGGGTGGCTTCGGACGGGGTCAGGCCCATGAGGCGGAGAAGGGGTTCGGGGTTGTCGGGGCCGGGGGCGCGGGGGTCGTTGAGCAGGACCATCAGGGCCGGGGCTTCGGAGAGGCGGAGCGCGATGGGGAAGGCGGTGACGAGGACTTGCAGGCCGTGAGGCAAAGTCAGCAGCGCCGATCGTGCAAAGCCGGTTTTGTCCGCCCCGGTCGGATCAGGGCCGGACAAGAGGGAGCGGACTTCGACAGGCAAAGGCCGAGGGGCGGTGGTGCGGCCCAAGACGGCCTCGGCCTCGCCGGTCAAGAACAGGATGCGTCCGGTGTCCTCGACAATTGCCAGGGCTCGGCCTAGGCGCGACAGTATATCCAGAAAGGGGCTGGCATACCTAAGTGCCAGGGTACCGCCACGGGCAGGGCCTGGCGGGCCAAAGGTCAGCGCCTTGTCGGTCATGCAAAGACACCACGATGGCGTCAGGTCGGCCAGCACGTCCAATGGATGCCCTTGGGGCAGATCGAAGCGCAGGTCAGTGATCGTGCCGATGTGAAGTTGAAGGAAAAGGCTAGGGTATGAAGGATCAGCCCGCCATCGCGACCAGGACCAAGCAGGTTGAGTACGCCGGCATTGCTGGAGTTTGCCTCGGGGCCGCGCAGAGCGGTTACAGAGATCGTTCCGACGCCGCCTTCGACAGGGGCGACTGCGCGCATTTCGGTCCCGGTGACTTCGAACGTGACGTCTCCGGCGTGAAACAAGGCGTTAAAATCACGTGG
>JANXPK010000772.1 GCA_025357355.1 Rhodobacterales bacterium | reverse complement strand
CATTCTCGATCTCGCCCGCGCCTTGGCCGCGGTGCCCGACGTGCTGCTGCTGGACGAGATGACCGCCGCCTTGCCCACCGACCTTGTGCACAAGGTGCTGGGCGTGGTGCGGCGGCAAGCGGACGAGGGGCGTTCGGTCATCTATATCTCGCACCGTTTCACCGAAATAGCCGAACTGTGCGACCGCGCGACCGTGCTGCGCGATGGCTCCACCGTCGGCGACCTTGCCATCGCGCCGGGGGTCGAGGAGCGGATTGTCGAGATGATGCTGGGGGCCAAGGTCGAGGTCCGGCAGGCCAGTCCCATCACCCATCACGCCGTGCAAGGCAGGCCTCGCCTCCGGGTGCAACATCTGTCGGCTGGCCCGCGGCTGGCCGATGTCTCGCTGGACCTGCGGGCGGGCGAGGTGCTGGGCGTGGTGGCGCTGGAAGGGCAGGGGCAGGACGAATTGTTCGACGTGCTGGCGGGCAACCGCCGCGCCAGCGCCGGGACGGTCGAGGTCGACGGCGCGCGCGCCGAGTTCCGCCACCCTGCCGACGCCATTGCCGCCGGTCTGACGCTGGTGCCGGGCGACCGGGCGCGGGCGCTGTTGATGGCGCGGTCGGTGCGCGAGAACATCGCCTTGCCGCTGCTGGCCCGGCCGCGCCACTGGGGCGTGATCCCGATGCAGGACGAGGCCGCGCGCGTCGCCGCCGCCATCGCGCGCCTGCAGATCGACACGCGGGCGCAGGGCGAGGTGCGCAGGCTGTCGGGCGGCAACCAGCAAAAGGTGACGATTGCCCGCTGGATTGCACGCGGCGTGCAAACGCTGCTGCTGTTCGATCCGACCCGCGGCATCGACATCCGCACCAAGCGCCAGATCTACGATCTGGTGCGGGATCTGGCCGACCAGGGTGCCGCCATCCTGTACTACACTTCGGAACTGGCCGAGGTGCGGCTGGCCTGTGACCGCGCCGTGGTGATCTTTGGCGGCAGGGTGGTGGAGGTGATCGAGGCTGCGGCCGCCGACGAGGCAAGCCTGATGCGCGCCGCTTACGGCCTGACCGAACGGGCCGCGTCATGAGCCGTCTTGTGAGCCGCATCTGCTGTTCGCCGATCGGGGCCGGGAGGGGTCAGGCGAGCGACCCGGTGGTCGGCGGCCGGACAGGAAGCGCCGGGTCATGAGCCGTCTTCTGGCCAATAACGCCTGGGCGCTGGGGCTGGCCGGATTGCTGGCGGTGCTGCTGATCGCGACCAAATTCATCCAGCCGGACTTTGGCGTCTCGGGGCTGGACTCGCTGGCCCGCGCCGGTTTGCCCTTCGCCCTTGCCACCCTCGGCATGGCAGTGGTGGTGATCGCGGGCGGCATTGATCTGTCGCTGGCGGCGATGATGGCGGTGTCCAGTGTCACGGCGGCAGTGATGATGCAGGGCGCGGGCGACGGCGGTGCGGCGGCGGTCGTGGGGTTCGTGCTGGTGCTGGGCATGGCGATGGGGGCGGTCAACGGAACGCTGGTGGTGGTCACGAAGGTGCCCGACATCGTGGTGACGCTGGCGATGCTGTATGTCTGGGCCGGGGTCGCGCTGTTGATCCTGAATGCGCCGGGCGGGGCTGCGGCACCGTGGCTGCGCGAACTTATCGTTGGCGGGGTGACGCTGCCGGGCCTGCCCGAGGCCGCGACCAACTGGCTGCCCAAGTCGCTGATTTTTCTGGTGATCAGCCTTGGCGTGATCTGGCTGCCGATCCGTGGCACCAAGCTTGGGCTGATGTTCTATGCCATCGGCAGCGACGCCCTTGCCGCCTTTCGTTCTGGCGTGCCGGTCGGGCGTACCAAGATCGCGGCCTATGCGGTGACCGGGCTTTTCGCGGCCCTTGGTGGCCTTGCGGTGACGATGAGTACTGGCATCGGCGAGCCGATCCCGGGACCCTATCTTCTAGCCTCGGTCGCGGCCGTGGTGCTGGGCGGGGTCACGTTGGGCGGCGGGCGCGGCGGGCTGATCGGGCCGATCGTTGCGGTCTTCGTGCTGCGGTTGGTCAGGATGGACCTGACGCTGATGGCGGTCGACCCCAACGTAACCACCATCGTCGAAGGCTCGATCATGGTGGCCGTGGTGATGTTTGGCGCGGTGATGGCGCAGCGAGGGCGCAGGCCGTGACCAGCACCCTGTCCCGTCTCGCCCGCTTGCTGCGCGACCGGCCGATCCTGCCGCTGGTGCTGTTGCTGCTGGCTTTGGTCGGACTGCTGCAGATCATGAACCCCGGCGTGGTCAACCTCTTGTGGTTTGGCAATGCGCTGAAGATCGCCATTCCTCTGGCGATGATCGGTGGCTGCCAGACCCTGACCATGCTGACCGGCGGCATCGACCTGTCGGCAGGCACCGTGGCCACCATCAGCGCCTTTGTCATGGTGACGCTGGTGCCGCTGATCGGCGCGCCCGAGGCGATTGCCATCGCGCTTGCCTGCGCGTTGGTGGCGGGGCTGGTCAACGGCTTTGGCGTCGCCATCGCCCGGGTGCATCCCTTGATCATGACGCTGGGCACCGGGCTGATCGGCAACGGTTGTCTTCTGGTTTATCAGCGCTACGTCATCGCCACCGGCACCCGCATCCCCGACTTTCTTCTATGGCTTGGCACCGGCAAGACCTGGGGCCTGCCCAATGGGCTGGCGCTGTTCGTCCCCTTTGCCGCGGCCTTGATTTGGAGCCAGTACCGCACCGGCTTTGGCCGTCTGCTTTATGCCATAGGGTCGAACGAACCAGCGGCGCGTCTGTCGGGCGTGCGGTCGTGGCAGGTCTATTTCAGCCTCTATGCGCGGTCGGGCATGATTGCCGGGGTGACCGGGCTTTTGTACATCGGCCAGGTCAAATCCCCCTCGCTGTCACTGGCGCTGCCTTTGGACTTGCCCTCGGTGGCGGCGGCCGTGGTCGGTGGCACCTCGATCTTTGGCGGGCGCGGCGGTTATGGCGGCACCATCGTCGGCGCCTTGATCCTGACCGTGCTGACCACCATGCTGACGCTTCTGCACCTGCCCGAAGGGGCGCGGCGCATCTTGTTCGGCCTGATCATTCTTGCCGTCACCGCCGTCTACATCCGCCTGACCGACCAGTCCTGAGGAGCTACCATGGCCAAGCATCGTATCGTCGGCATCAGCTTTGACCACATGCACATGGGCGATCTGCTGCGTCTGGTCCATGATCATCCAAATGCCGAGATCGTCGGCATCTTTGACCCCGACCCCGCCAAGATGGCCCGCGCCGTTGCCAATTTCGCCCTGCCGCCCGAAAAGGTATTCACTGATTTCGACACCTGCATGAGGGCCGCGAAACCCGACCTCGCCATCCTGTGCGCCGCCACAGCCGACCATGCCCGCTATGCCGAGCGTCTGGCGGCCCACAACGTCCATGTGTTCGTCGAGAAGCCCTTTGCCGCCTCGGTTGCCGACGCCCGCCGGATGATCGCCGCCATGCCCAAGGGCAAACTGCTGGCGATCAACTGGCCGCTCGCCTGGATTCCCGCGCATGTCACCGCCAAACGGCTGATCGACGAGGCGCGGATCGGCCCGCTGCTCGAAGTGCATTTCAACGATGGCAACCGCGGGCCACTTTATCACCTGGCTGACAAGGTCGTCGTTACGGAAGCCGAGGTCGCGGCGCAAAAGCCGCAGTCATGGTGGTACAAGCGCGCCTCAGGCGGGGGCAGCCTCTTGGATTACCTCGGCTATGGCGCCACCCTCGGCACGTGGTACATGGATGGCCGCGCCCCGCTGGAGGTGACCTGCACTGTCGATGACACCCAGGGGTTGGAGGTGGATCAGCACTCCATCACCGTCTGCCGCTATGACACCGGCCTCAGCCGGATGGAGACGCGCTGGGGCACCATATCGGATCCGTGGACGGTGCAGCCCCAGCCCGTCTGCGGCTTTGTCTTCGTCGGGCGCGACGGCACCATCGCCAGCCCCGACTACGCGACCCATGTCACCCTGCAAACCCGCAGCCATCCCGGGCCGGTGCTGATCGAGGCCGACCCGCTGCCCAATGGCCGCCGCAACGCCGTCGAATACATGCTGGATTGCATCGAAAAGGGCGAGGCTATCACCGGCCCGCTCGACCCCGCCGTAAGCCTGCTGGGTCAGCGCATCGTCGATACCGCCGCCCTGTCGGCCCGCGAAAAGCGCACGCTCACGTTGATCCCATGACCGACCCCAGCCCCGACACCTATGCTTTGAAATCCCAGTCCGTGCCGGACATCGCCGCCCCGGATCTCGCTTACCAGCCGCCCGCTTCCCGCGCCTACCGCCCGCGCATTGGCCTGATCGGGGCGGGAGGCATCGCCGCCGCCCATCTCGATGCCTACCGCACGGCAGGCTGGCAGGTCGCCGCCATCTGCAACCGCACCCTGTCCAAGGCCGCCGCCCGCGCCGCCGAATTCGCACCAGCCGCCCGCGTCACCGACGACCCAAGTAACATCTTTAACGACCCCAGCATCGACGTCGTCGACATCACCCCGCATCCCGCCGACCGTCTGCCGCTGATCGAGGCGGCTCTCAAGGCGGGCAAGCACGTCCTGTCGCAGAAGCCCTTCGTCCTCGATCTGGCCGACGGCGAACGCCTCGTCCGGCTGGCCCGCGACCACGGCGTCAAGCTGGCCGTCAACCAGAATGGCCGCTGGGCGCCGCACCTGGCCTGGATGCGCCAGGCCGTCACCACCGGTTTCATCGGCGATCTGATCAGCGCCCATGTCGCCATCCACTGGAACCACAACTGGATCGCGGGCACCCCGTTCGAAAAGATCGAACCGTTGATTCTTTACGACTTCGGCATCCACTGGTTCGACTTCGTAGCCTCCCTCACCGGCCACAGCGCCAGCCATGTCTTCGCCACTTCTGCCCGCGCCATGGGCCAGACTGCCGCCGTGCCGCTGCTGTCGCAGGCCTTGATCCGGCTGGACCACGGCCAAGCCTCACTGGTCTTCGACGGCGCCCCACCCTACGGCCCCCGCGATGCCACCGTGATCACCGGCACCAAAGGCACGCTCACCAGTGACGGCCCCGACCTTGGCGCGCAGACCGTCACCCTGACCACCGCCGCCGGTCGCGCCACCCCCTCCCTGACCGGCACCTGGT
>JANXPK010000685.1 GCA_025357355.1 Rhodobacterales bacterium | reverse complement strand
AGCCCCCGGCCCGCGACCTGGCCCGAGGCAAATTTCATCATCGGCAACCCGCCTTTCATCGGCACCGCGCGGATGCGCGAGGCACTGGGCGACGGCTATACCGAGGCGCTGCGGGGCGCTTATCCCAATGTGCCCGACAGTGCCGATTTCGTCATGTCTGGTGGGAAAAGGCGGCGCTGGCCGCGCGCGGCTGGACACCGGGCGCAGGCCGGGCCAAGGGCGCACGCCGCTTTGGCCTGATCACCACCAATTCCTTGCGCCAAACCTTCAACCGCCGCGTGCTAGAGCGGCACCTGGCCGACGAAAAGGCCCCGCTGTCGCTGCTGTTTGCGATCCCCGATCACCCTTGGGTGGACGCGGGCGACGGCGCTGCGGTGCGGATTGCCATGACCGTGGCCGCCGCCGGGAAAGAGCCGGGCCGCCTGCTGACCATCACCGAGGAGAAGAAGGGCGAGACCGAGGGCGAAGGCCGCCCCGTCACCTTCCAGATTGAAAAGGGCAAGGTCTTTGCCGATCTGCGAATCGGGGCGGATGTGGCGGGGGCGGTGGCGCTGAGGGCAAATGAAGGGCTGGCCCATATGGGCGTGAAACTTCACGGCATGGGCTTTGTCGTCACTCCACAAGAAGCGCGACACCTTGGCCTGAGGGTTACGCCTGGACTTGAGAAGCACATCCGACCATTTCTGAATGGCCGCGATCTGGTCCAGACCTCACGCGGTTCCTTTGTGATCGACCTATTCGGGCTAACCGAAGCTGAGGCCAGAAACCGCTTTCCCGCTGCCTTTCAGTGGGTCTTAGACAAGGTGAAGCCCGAACGAGACCAAAACAACCGCGAAACCTATCGAAAGAACTGGTGGGTTTTCGGTGAGCCGCGCAGGGAACTCCGCCCGGCGTTGGAAGGTCTGAGCCGTTTCCTTGCGACCACCAGAACCGCCAAGCATCGGATTTTCCAATTCGTTCCGTCAAACTGCGTTGCGGAAAGCAAGCTAGTGGTCATCGCCTCAAACGATGCAGCCGCGTTAGCGATCCTATCGTCGCTAGCGCACGAGTTATTTTCGTTGGCCGTCGGTGGTTGGCTGGGTGTTGGGAACGATCCAACCTACAACCATTCAGCTTGCTTCAACCCATTCCCCTTCCCAACCCCCACCGAGGCGCAAACCACCCGCCTCCGTGCCTTGGGCGAGGAGCTTGACGCCCACCGCAAGGCCCAAGCAGCAGCACACCCCGGCCTGACCCTGACGGGCATGTACAACACGCTGGAAAAACTCCGCGCTGGCGAGCGGATCGAAGGCCGCGACCGACAAATTTATGACGACGGCCTGATCGGCATCCTCCGCGACATTCACGACCGCATCGACGCCGCCGTGGCCGAGGCTTACGGCTGGCCCGTCACCCTGACCGATGACGACATCCTGCACCGTCTGGTGGACCTCAACCGCGCAAGGGCGGCAGAGGAGGCGCGGGGCCTCGTCCACTGGCTCCGCCCCGATTACCAAAACCCCCAAGGCCGCGCCATCGCCGCCAAGGCCGAAACCACCGAAATGGACCTTGGCACCACCCCGACCGACACCAAGACACCCTGGCCGAAATCCCTGCCCGAACAAATCGCCGCTGTCAGGCAAGCCCTGCAAGACCTGGGCGAGGCCACCCCCGAAGAAATCGCCCGCCGATTCCTTCGCGCCCGCGCCGGATCGGTGCAGCCCCTTCTGCAAAGCCTGACCTTGCTGGGCCAAGCCCGCATCCTGGAAACCGGGCGCTTCGCCACGTGACCTGCCGGCAAGCATGATACGGCGCGCTGCAGCCGAATGCACCTAAGCGCAAAATCTATGGCGGGCCTGTTGGCGGGTTAAACGACAAAACCTTCGAATTTCAAAACAATTTCAATGGTGATTGGCGGACCCAGAGCGATTCGAACGCCCGACCCTCAGATTCGTAGTCTGATGCTCTATCCAGCTGAGCTATGGGTCCGCAATAGCGGCGGATTTAGTCGCAAGGGGGCGCCATTGCAAGGGCGAAAAGCGTCTCACTTGGGCATCAAGGTGTCATTCTGTTTGGGCAGGTGGATCGAGAATTCCGTCCCGTCGGCATCGGACCGGTCCAGGATCAGTCGCCCGCCATGGCCGCGGATCAGCTCGGCGGCAATGGCCAGCCCCAGCCCGGTACCGCCGCTGCGCGCGCCACCCTGAAAAGCGGCAAAAAGATGATCGCGGGCCTTAGGCGGCAGGCCGGGGCCGCTGTCGCCCACCTTGACCCACCACTCGGCATCCGTCTCGCCGCCCGAGATTTCGATGGTGCCATCCTGACCCGTCGCGCTGATCGCCTGACTGGCATTGCGCACCAGATTGGTCAGCACGCGGTGCAACTGTTCGCTGTCGGCCCGGATGATCAGACCAGGCGGCACGTCGATCAGACAGGCGATTGGCCCGCCCGCCACCAGCCCTTCACCATCCGCCATATCCTGGACCAGACGGCGCAGGGCAAAGCGGGTCAGGCGCGGCGGCTGTTCCTCGGCCTTGCCGAAGGCCAGCGTGCTTTCGCACAGATTGACCGCGCGCGAAATCGAGTTGATCAGCTTGGGCGCCGCCCGCGCCACCGCCGGATCCTTGCTGCTTTCCATCCGGTCGGCGAAAAGTTGCGCTGTGGTCAGGATGTTGCGCAGATCGTGGCTGATCTTGGCAACAGCACTGCCCAGTTGCGCCAGATGTTCCTTCTGGCGCAAGGCCCCCGTCAACTGCGTCTGCAGGGACATCAGCGCTTCTTCCGCCACCCGCAGTTCGGTAACCCCAGCCGTAGGCTCGATCACCCGTCGCGCATCTTCGGGGGCCGCCGCATAGGCCTGCATGTGGCGCACGACGCGGCGGATCGGCAACACCATCAGCCGCCGCACCGCGATGAACAACAAGATCGCCGTCACCACTGAAATCAGCGCTGACAGACCCAGGATGCGATAGCCATAGTCCAGCATCGCCGCCCGCAGCGGCCCGCTTTCCAGCGTAATCTCGATCAGGATGCCGCCATCCTGCACCGGATAGCCGATCACCCGGATCACTTGATTTGGCGGCAGCCACAACGCCGTCGCCGCGTCCTCGATCAGTTGTACCGGCCCGGCCATCCGCAGGTCATAGGTCGCCACAATCGGTGACGGCACCGGCGATGACAGCACCAGTTGGCGAACCTGATCGCGCCTGAGCACGACGTTGAACACCCCGGCATTCTTCAAAAGTTCCGCCTCAAGTTCGGGTGACACCATGTCGGGTGCCGCCAGTTGCGCCAACGAGGCGATCTGCGCCTCTTTCAGGCGGCCGAGCAGAAAGTCGGCGCGGAACCGGGCGATGGACGGGACAAAGATCATCACTTCGGCCAGCATGACAAAGGCCACCGTCAGCATCAGGAAGCGACCCGACAGCGTGTTGAGGAAACGGCCCCTCGCCTTGTCCAAACTCAACCTCCTAAGGCACCCACGCCTGAACCAACCGCACCACGCGTTTGAGCATAGGGCTATCAAACAGTTTTGGGGAAAAATAGGTTCCCGCAGCACGTTTGGATAATTCACCGATGGTGGGATAGGGGGCGACCATGTTTGCCACCGCACTCATCTTCAGCCCCTGGCTCAAAACCAACGCCCATAGGCCAATCACCTCGCCCGCGCCGTGGCCAACCATCGTCACCCCGACCGGACGCCCGGCCACGACCATGACCTTGAGAAAGCCTTCCGTCCTGCCTTCGGTGATGGCGCGGTCGTTGTCCTCGCACGCGACCCGCACCACGGTCAGCGCCCTGCCGTGCCGCGCCTTTGCATCAGCCTCGGTCAGGCCGATCTGTGCCAGTTCCGGGTCGGTATAGGTCACCCAAGGCAGGTGATCGCCACGCGCCCGTGAAGGCAGGCCCAGAACCACCTGCCGCAACACCACACCCGCCTGATAGGCCGCAACATGGGTAAATTGCCGTTCACTCGTGACATCGCCAACCGCATAGATGCGCCGGTTCGACGTCCGCAGACTGGCATCCACCTCGACCCCGGTTGCCCCAGCCTTCACCCCAGCCGCAGTCAGGTTCAGCGGCTCCAGGGTCGGCTCCCGCCCGGTAGCCAGCAACAGATGACTGCCCGTCACGGCGCGACCGTTCGCCAGCGTCACCGTGACCGCACCCGCGACGCGATCAACGGCTGCGCCCTCCAGCACCGTCACCCCTTCGGCCTCCAGGCGTGCCTGAACCACCGCCACCGCCTCCGGATCATCCCGGCGCAACAACCGACTGCGCGCGATCACCGTCACTTGCGCCCCCAACCGCCGATGCGCCTGCGCCAGTTCGATCCCGACCGGACCGCCACCCAGAATGACCAGATGCTCTGGCCGCTGGCGCAAGGCAAAGATCGTCTCGTTGGTCAGGTATTCCACCGCAGCCAACCCCGGAATATCCGGAATTCGGGGGCGCGACCCGGTGGCGATGACAAAGCGTCGGGCCACGATCACATCCTCGCCTGCCTGCAACTCCGCAGGCGACAGAAACCGCCCCCAGGCCCGGACCACCCGTACCCCCAGCCCCTCGAACCGCGCCTGACTGTCCTGCGGCGCAATGGCGGCAATCGTCCGCGCAACGTGGTCCTGGACCGCCGCAAAGTCGGCCTGCGGTTCCACCGGCGCCACGCCAAACCCCGCACCGTCGCGCATCGCCTGCACCGCCTTGGCCGCCGCCAGCAGCGCCTTGGACGGCACGCAACCGCTGTTGAGGCAATCGCCCCCCATCTGCCCGCCCTCGACCAGCACGACCCGCGCACCCATCTGCACCGCCCCCGCGGCCAGCGTCAGCCCGCCCGAACCTGCCCCGATCACACACAGGTCGGTCGTGATCCGTGCCATCTCAGCCCCTGCTGCGGCCGAAATACTTGATCATCAGCGGCAGCATCGCCAGCACCACCAACCCGGCCAGCGGCAAGGCAAATTCCGGCTTGAGCAGGATATCCAGATGCGGCACCTCGCCGCGCGCGAACACATCGCCCAACCCCGCCCCGATCGAGGTATAGATCAGGTCGGCCGGAATGATGCCGAAAAAGGTGGTGATCGCAAAGGCGGTGAACCGGACCCCCACAAAGGCCGGCACCAGATTGGCGATGAAGAACGGCATCACCGGGATCAGCCGCATGGTCAGCAGCACCGACCACTGGTTCTCCTTCAGCGCCGCTTGCAACCGCGCCACCGCCCCGCCCCGCGCCTCGATCCGCTCGGCCATCTCATGGCCGAACCCGGTGCGTGCCGCCAGAAACACCGTCACCGCCCCCAGGGTTGCCGCGACCACATTGTAAACGATGCCCGGAAAGAACCCGAACAGAAAGCCACCCGACAGGGTCAGCACGATGGCACCCGGCACCGAAATGATCACGACCAGCGCATAGAAGACCACGAAGGCCAGGCTGGTCAGCAGATAATGCGCATCGCGCAGCGCCAGCAGATCCTGCCGATAAAGCTCCAGGTTCCTGAAGCTCAGCATGTGTCGGAAATAGATCAGACCGATCAGCGCCGCGGCAAGAATGGCGATGATCGGCAATCGGAGCAGCCAGCGGCTCGTTTGGGGGTCAGGGGCAGGATCGGTCATGGTCTTCCCAAATACATGCTGCAACTTGGCCTTGAACGCCGCTCTGCGCCAGCACCTTCACGCGACCTTGATTGTCGCCTTTCAGGCGTGGGGCAAAAAGGTGACGCTCCCGATTGGTCTTTGCCAAATACTCCCGCCGGCGGCATTCTTGGTCCTTGCAGGTCGCAACGCCGCGCGCAATTCCGATAGGTCGACCCGTCAACGGCACATCCTGGCCCCAATTCCTGAAAGATTTGTGTCCGCTCTGCGTTGACTTGTCACCAGAGCCTGCGTAAAGGACGGGCTTCAAGTTTACCGCCCTTCGAATCCGTCAAGGTTCGCCGGGTCAGTCTGATGGAGACCGCGATGAAGCGCACCTTTCAACCCTCGAACCTGGTTCGCGCCCGCCGCCACGGTTTTCGCGCCCGCATGGCGACCAAGGGCGGCCGTCTGGTCCTGAACGCCCGCCGCGCCCGCGGCCGCAAGAAGCTGTCGGCCTGATCTGTTCTGGCCCGTTTGGGCCAGATAAAGAGGCTCGCATGACACCGCCGCAGGCACCGGACAAGGGCGATACCGCCGAACTGTCCGAAACGCCCTCGGCGGTTTCGCATTTTGTCCCGCCTGTTCGCAGGCTCGAAACTCTGCGCCATCGCCCTGATTTCCTCAAGGCCGCCTCGGCGCGCCGTCAAGGCACCCCCGGCTTCATGCTGCAGGCTCGCGACCGCAGCGATGATCAGCCCACGCGTGTCGGCTTTACCGCCTCCAAGAAGATCGGCAATGCCGTCCTGCGCAACCGGGCCAAACGCCGCCTGCGCGCTGTGGCCCGCGCTGTGCTGACCAGCCTTGCCCGCCCCGGCTGGGACTATGTTCTCGTCGCGCGGCCACAGGCCACGGTGTCGCGCCCCTTCACAGACCTGGTCGCCGACCTTACATCTGCCCTGGCCTCCGTTCACCGCGCCAAACCCTAAGGTCGCACATGACCCCCGCTGCCCGCATCCTCGCGCTGCCCGTTCAGGTGTACCGGCTGTTTCTCAGCCCGTGGTTCGGCATGGATTGCCGCTATCAACCCACCTGCTCGGTCTACGCGCTTGAGGCATTGGAGCGTCATGGCGCGTTCAAGGGCGGCTACCTCGCCGCCAACCGCCTTTGCCGCTGCCACCCGTGGGGCGGCCATGGCTATGACCCGGTCCCGGGGGCGGATGCCGAGTTTGACAAGGAACGGGTGAAGAAGACCTGAGCGTTGCAGGCTTCGGTTTGCGGTCATTCCTGTGGGGCCTTCACGGGTTCATGGGCACCGCGCGACGGAGCCCAAGGCAAGTCCTCACCGTCAGCCGCGCCCGCAACATCGGGTCGATTGTGAGCATAAGCTTCCAGTCATTCCCTGATCGTGGCATGATTGCCAGATGCGACCCCTTCGGTATTCCATCAACGTTACCCTCGACGGATGCTGCGATCATCGCGCCATGATCCCGGACGCGGACTTGCATCGCCATGCAACCGAGACTCTCGCCCGGGCCGATGCCCTGATTTTCGGCCGGATTGTCTACGAGATGATGGAGGCCGCCTGGCGACCGCTGGCTCAGCCCGGCGCAAGGCCCGCGGGGATGGCCGAATGGATGGAGCCTTTCGCCCTGGCGATCAACGCCGCCAAGAAATACGTCGTGTCCAACACGCTGACCCAGGCCGACTGGAATGCAGACATCGTGTGTGGCGATCTTCTGGAACAGACGGTGCGACACCTAAGGCAACAGCCGGGCAAGGGGCTGTACGTTGCGGGTGTCACGCTGCCGACGGCCTTGGCCGCGATGGGATTGATCGATGAATACGAGTTCATGGTGCAGCCCAGGCTGGCCGGTCACGGGCCGACACTTTTCGCGGGGCTGTCAAAGCCCATCGACTTGCGGCTGGTGAGCCGCACAGAGTTCGCTTCGGGTGCCGTCGCCCTGCGCTATGAACCCGTCGCAAGCCCTGCCTGACCGGCAGGTTGCGTGCGTCCACATTCAACCCGTCGCTGAAGCTGGCCGAACATTGCCAGCCCTCACCCCCGATTCGCAGTTTTTGGTTAACGCAAAATGGGCGCCGAAAACCTCGCACAAAGTGTAGTGGCATTGTAGGTGCAATGTAGGTGGTTTGTAGGTCGTTCATCTTTCGTTAATCAGGCCAATTAACGGTGCGAACTCAAGGGCTTGGCCTCACCGTCCCGATGCCGGAACCAGCGCCGCGACGACTGATCAAATCCGATCACCACCGCGAACACGCAGCGCTCTTGGCTCCGAGTGATCGCGCAAAACCGATCCCTGCAAGCGTCCGAAATCCGGGCGTTCTTGCGCTGGGCCCTACCCAAGCAGCTCCACGACCACCTTCTCCACCCGCCTCGCCCGCGTCTCCGCCGCCTTCGCTTCCATCACCTGCCGCACCCATTCCTTGCGCCTCGATGGCGCACTCGCCTCAAAAATTGCAAGCAGACCAACGGCTTGCAGGGCCCGGCTCAGATCATCCGGTACCTCGACAACGCGGGGCGCGGTTTCCAG
>JANXPK010000678.1 GCA_025357355.1 Rhodobacterales bacterium | reverse complement strand
TTGGGCGGCGCGGGCAATGACGTGCTGACCGGCGGCGACGGTCTGGACGCGCTCTACGGCGGCGATGGCAGCGATACGATCTTTGGCGGCGCGGGCGACGACAGCATCTATGGCGGGGCAGGGGCCGACTATCTGGTTGGCGGCGACGGCTCGGATACCTTCTTCGGCGGTATCGGTGACACCGTCGACGGCAACGAAAGCGGGACCGAGCACGACGTCCTCGATCTGACCGGCGACTGGCCGTTCCGCATCATCCGCGATGCCGACAACCCCGAAAACGGTCATGTCAATTTCCTCGACAGCTACGGCAATGTCATCGGCACGCTGAATTTCAGCAATATCGAAACGATTGTCAGCTGCTTCACCCCCGGCACCCTGATCGCCACCCCACAAGGCCTGCGCGCGATCGAGACCCTAAAGCAGGGCGATCCGGTCATCACCCGCGACCACGGCACCCAAGCCGTCCGCTGGATCGGCCAACGCACCCTTGCCGCCGCCGAGCTTGCGGCCGACCCCACCCTGCACCCCATCCTGATCCGCCAGGGTGCCCTTGGTCAGGGTCTGCCCGAACGCGACATGCTGGTATCACGCCAGCACCGCATGCTGGTCTGCGGACCGCGCGCCGAGCTGCTGTTCGGGGCGGAAGAGGTTCTGGTGCGCGCCCATCACCTGACCTGCCTGCCCGGCGTCAGCGCCGTCACGGTGCCCGAAGTGACCTACCTGCACATGATGTTCGACCGTCACGAGGTCGTTCTGGCCGATGGTGCCTGGAGCGAAAGCTTCCAACCGGGCGAGCGGTCCATCGGCGGTCTGGATGGCGAGGAACGCGAAGAGCTGTTCAAGATCTTCCCCGACCTGCGCGATCAGCCTGTGCCCCTGCAATTCGAATGCGCCCGGGTAACGCTCAAGGCATTCGAGGCCAAGGTGCTGCTCGCAGCCTGACCCGTGATGGCCGCTGGCAAAGGTTAAGCTCTGGTAAACAACTTTTTCTAACCTGTTGATCTACAACAGATTATAAAACCGTCCACATGTGGACACGCCCCGACCTCTCTAGAACGGCGCGTCCGGCAGCCCACAAAAAGCGTCAACCG
>JANXPK010000626.1 GCA_025357355.1 Rhodobacterales bacterium | reverse complement strand
CCAGCCTCTGCCAGCCAGAACTGCGGCCGCTCGCGCCCATAGCCACGCACCACCGCGCCGCCAGTCATTTCCTTGGGCACTTCATAACGCATCCCGCCGCCCAACGCCGCAAACGCCGCGTCATAGAACGCAATCGAGGCCGCAATATGCGCCGCGCGAATTCCAGTGTGGTCGATCATTTGAAGTCTCCTATTGTGCGCCGGGCTCAACCGAGATCATCCAGCGGGTGCCAAAGCGGTCTGTCAACATGCCGAACGCGGGCGACCAAGAACCGGGGGCCAGCGGCAATTCCACCTCACCGCCGTGGGACAAGGCCGCAAAGATTTCCTTCGCGCGGTCGACCGTCGGGGCCGCGTGAAAGACCGAACTCCAGCCCATCCCCGCGGTGCCCATTCCGGGTGGGATGTCGCAGTCCATCAATGGCGCTCTTGGCCCGGCGCTGAATTGGGCATGCATCACCAAGCCCTCTGTCCCGGGCCGACCCTGGTCTGCGAGTAGGTCTGAAAAGTTCATCACCTGCAAATCCTTGGCGCCAAAGATGGTGGCATAGGCGGTCATGGCCTCAGGGGCCTTGCTTCATAAGCCGACATTGGGGGCAAAGCTCATGACGGCGCTCCTTCTGGCATGGCCGAGATGATCCAATGGGTGCCGAACCTGTCTTGCACCATGCCGAAGCCGGGAGAAAAGAAGGTCTTGCGATAGGGGTCGATCACGGCGCCGCCCTCGGCCAATTGGTCGAAGATCGCCTGTCCGATGGCAACATCAGGGGCAGACTGCATGACCGAAAAGCCCTTCTGCGGATCGCCGTCCATCCCCGGCGGAAAGTCCGATGCCATCAGGGTGCCGTCATAAAGTGTGATCTGACTATGCATCACGCGGGTGCTGGCTTTCCACTCCTTTGGAGCCTCGGGCCCGTCGGCGTAACGCATCGTTTGCAGATTGGTACCGCCAAAGACATAGGCGTAGAAGGCCAACGCTTCGGCGCATTGGCCCTGAAAGTGGATATAGGGCATCGTCGGCATCGCGAAATCCTTTATGGCTTTACAGGTGCCATGCTAAGTCAGCATACTAAGTTTGGGAAGCGACTTTGGCGTGACGGGGGTGCCTCTTGGCAATAATCCGGTTCACCTCGCATCTGGTCCGACACCGGCCTGCGCCGATGATCGAGGCGCAGGGGACTACGGTGGCCGAAGTGCTGGCGGCAGGGCTGGCCGGGGACGCGTTGCTGCAAAGCTATGTGCTGGACGAACAGGGGCGGTTGCGCAAGCATGTCAACATCTATCTGGACGGGACGCTGATCAGCGATCGGCTGCGGCTGTCCGACCCGGTCAGGTCGGCAGCCGAGATTTATGTCTTGCAAGCTTTGTCGGGAGGGTGAGAAATGGCGACACTTTGGGTTGGCAGCCGCAAAGGGCTGTTTCGCTTTGATGAAACCGCTGCGGGATGGGCTTCGGCGGGACCACCGGCGTTTCTGGCCGGGCCGGTCTCGGCGTTTCTGGACGATCCGCGGGATGGGGCGCTTTATGTCTCGCTCTATCACGGCCATTTCGGCTGCAAATTGCATCGGTCCGATGACCGGGGCAAAAGCTGGGTTGAATTGCCCGCACCGGCCTATCCTAAGTCGGAAGCCGCTGACGCCCCGGCACTGGAGTTCATCTGGAGTTTTGCCGCCGGAGGGGCGGACGAGCCGGGGGTGATCTGGGCGGGGACACTTCCCGGCGGGCTGTTCAGGTCAACAGACAAAGGCCAATCTTGGGCGTTGAACGAAGCCTTGTGGAACGTCCCAGGGCGCGAAAAGTGGTTTGGCGCGGGCTATGACCATCCCGGGGTGCATGCGATCTGCGTCGATCCGCGCGACAGCAAGCATATTGTGATCGCGGTTTCGATTGGGGGGGTGTGGATTACCAAGGATGGCGGGTCCAGTTGGGAGATCGGCGGCTATGGTCTGCGCAATGAGTATATGCCGCCGGATCAGGCGCAGACGCCAGAATTGCAGGACGCGCATCTGATTGCAGCCTGTCAGTCCGACCCGGACA
>JANXPK010000560.1 GCA_025357355.1 Rhodobacterales bacterium | reverse complement strand
CGCCCCCAGCCAGATATTGCCCGCGCACAATCTGCTCAGGCTTGACCGGGTCGAGCGCGCGGATCACCTTGAGCTTTTCGTCCCGCACGGCGGCCGGGTCAAAATGATAGGGCGGCTCCATCGCGATCAGGCACAAAAGCTGCATCATGTGGTTCTGCACCATATCCCGCATGGCACCCGACTTGTCATAATAGGCACCGCGCCCGTTCACACCAACCGTCTCGGCGACGGTTATCTGGACGTGGTCGACATATTCGGCCTTCCACAGCGGCTCGAACAGGATGTTGGCAAACCGCACTGCCATCAGGTTCTGCACGGTCTCCTTGCCCAGATAGTGATCGATCCGGTAAATCTGATCCTCGCTGAAATATCGCGCCAGCGTGGCATTCAGCGCCTTGGCCGAGGCCAGATCGCGCCCGAACGGCTTTTCCACCACAATCCGGCAAGCGCCGTCCGCTATGCCATGCTCATGCAGCTTTTCGGCCAGATCGCCAAACAGCCCCGGTGCGACCGAGAAATAGAAGGCCCGCACCACACCCGGTCGCACCAGCGTTTTCAACTTCTCCCAGCCGCTTTCCACCGTCGCGTCGATCGAGACATAGGAAATCAGCGCCAGAAACGCCGCGATCACCTTTGGGTCAAGACGGTCGGCCGGTACAAAAGCGTCAAGCGCCGCGGCAACCTGAGCACGATAGGATTCGTCGTTCAGCGCCGCCCGCGCGCCGCCAATGATGCGGCAGCTGTCCGGCATCTGACCGGCCATGAAACGCCGGTACAGGCCCGGCAGGATCTTGCGCTTGGCCAGATCGCCAGTGCCGCCAAAAATCACAAGGTCGAACAGATCGACCGGGATGACGCGGGAAACCATGTTGGACCTCGTTCTGCGGCACGCCCGTTAGCGCTAACTGCGCGCTTCTACTCCCGCCCGGCAATAAAGTCTAGCAAGTCCGCGCGGAAACCCCAAGGCCGCTCAGGCGTCTTCGACCGGCATCCAGCGCAGTTTCATCAGGCCAGGCTCTGCCGCCATCCGCTGCACCGCCTGTTCCAGCATCTGGTCGGTCATCCCCTCGCCCGTCACCGTCGTCAGAATTTCGACCATGCCCTCGCCTGCCTGCGCCGTGATTTCCGAAAGATGCAGCCCGCCAATCGTCAACGTCCGCAGGATCAGCCCGCGCATCGCGGCCTCTTCAGACGGCAGGCATGTCAACGCCACCCGGTACGACCGCGAGATCGGCACCCCGGCCGCGGTATATTTCTTCAGGAGTTTCACCAGAGGCCGCAATCCCAGGTTGATAAACACGACCAACCCGGTCAGCAGCAAAGCAAATGGCCACGCCCCCGCCCCCGCCATCAGCCCGACCCCCGCCGCACACCACAAGGTCGCCGCCGTGTTCAGCCCATGTACGTTGAATCCGTCGCGAAAGATGATGCCCGCACCCAGAAAGCCGATGCCTGACACCACTTGCGCGGCCACCCGCGTCTGGCTCGGCTCGTTGGGGAACAGTTGCGAGAAGGTCACGAAACTGGCCGCCCCCAGCGCTACCAACGCATTGGTCCGCAGGCCCGCCATCCGCTGCCGCACCTGCCGCTCGGACCCGATGACAGCACCGCAGACCAGGGCCATGATCAGGTTCAGCGCAGCAGCATGCAAGGCGATAGGCATGGGATGGCTCCAGTTTTCCGGAGCCCCTGCAGATCACACCCGCCGCGGAATGTGAAGCTTTTGTAACAGTTTCATGACGCTCAGGCGTCCAGCTCGGCATCCCAATACAGGTAATCCATCCAGCTTTGGTGCAGATGGCCCGGCGGAAAGCGACGGCCATGCGCCTGCATCTCTTCGGTCGAGGGTTGGCGTGGTGGCCGCCCCAGATGAAACCCTGACTGTTTCAAGGTCTTGTTGCCCTTGCGCAGATTGCACGGGCTGCACGCCGCCACCACATTTTCCCAACTGGTGATGCCACCACGTGACCGGGGCAGAACGTGGTCAAAGGTCAGATCGCCCTTGGCGCTGCAATACTGGCAACAGAACTCGTCACGCAGAAAAAGATTGAAGCGCGTGAATGCCACGCGCTTCTGGGGTTGGATGAATTCTTTCAGCACCACGACACTTGGTATGCGGAACTCTTGCCTCTGGCTGCGCACCACCTGGTCGTATTCGGCAACGATCTGCACCCGCTCCAGCACGGCGGCCTTGATCGCCTCTTGCCAGGGCCACAGCGACAAGGGGTAATAGCTGAGCGGTCGGTAGTCGGCATTCAGCACCAGCGCGGGAAAGTGTTTCAACCCCGCCGGGTCACGCACGAAATTGGTCCTGAAATCGCCGTCCATTCTCCGTCAACCTCGTGGCCAAAGGGGCCGCATACCTTGGGCAAACCCGCTTGGCTCGCCCGATATCACGACTATATATGGCGCAATCAAACTGGCAACCCCCCGGATTTACGACTGCCACGGCCAAACTGCATGCCTTTCGTCACAACAAGATGACGGCGACCGAACCTACCTTGCCGCAAACCCGCCGATGCCGACACCCTGCCCAAAGTTCGGCTTTGCCAAAGCGCCACGGTCAGATAGAAGGCCCAAGACCTTTGGGAACCCCGGATGCTTTTGACCCGACGCGGATTCACTTGCCTTGCCGCCGCCGCCCTTGCCGGCTGCGGTCACTCTCGTGAAACTGCCAGCGATCAGGTGCATCCGGGCGACACCCCGCAACTGCACGCTCTCATCCGCCATTATGCGCAGCTTTACCAGGTCCCCGAAAGCCTGTTTCACCGCGTGATCCAGCGCGAAAGCGGCTACAACCCCCGCGCCCGCAACGGCTCTTATTATGGGTTGATGCAGATTTCCCTGCAAACCGCCCGTGGCATGGGCTACCAGGGTACTGCCTCGGGCCTTCTGGATGCCGAAACCAACCTGATTTACGCCGGAAAATACCTGCGCGGCGCGTGGCTGGTGTCGCGCGGCAACGAATCCCAAGCTGTCCACTGGTATGCCGCAGGCTATTACTACGAAGCCAGACGGCGGGGAATGTTGACCGAAACCGGGCTCAGCACGTAAGCCGGTTTCCGGCCGCCCGCCAAAGATTTCACTTCATTTTCGCTCGATGTCCGCCAGAAATCGGACCCTTGAGCACGATGTCGCTTCAAGGAATCACTGCTCGGCCAGCGGTACAGAACTGAACTTTGACCTTCTGCCTTTCTTCCCTTCCCCGATAGGCCAAAGCCTGTCGGGGACGCGCCCGACCGCCCCCCGGGCGGGCGCGTTCCGCTCCCACCCGCGGTCGTGCGCGTCCCCTTCTTCACCATGGCACCCAGCCCAATCCCCCTTGCCTGGCGCCGGCGCGCTGCGGCAATCGGACCGATGAAGGCTCCGCCGGAGCCTTCATCAACCGGTCCTCTGGCACCGGTGGCGAAAGCGGCCATCATGATGTTTCCATCAAGATAAATCGCGCTCTGAAAGAGAATTCCCTAACCACCGTTCAAATCCTAAGATCAGGTTAACGAAATCTACTAACCATATGATATCCCTATCATTTCACCTCGGTCCCAACCTCGGACCATCAGTACCATGCGTCGACCATTCCGGCTTTTTTCTTCGCCACAAACTCCGCCAGCGCCTCCTTCACCGCGATATCCATTGCTGGCGCCTCATACTCTGCCAATCGCTTCTTCCACAGCCGGTTCGCCCTTGTCGCCGCATCCGTGGACCCTGCGGCCTCCCATTTCTCAAAGGGCTCGTTGTCTGACAGATCGCTGTCCCAGAACGCCGTCTCGTAATGGGCCAGTGTATGGGCGCAGCCAAAGAAATGGTTGCCCGGCCCGACCTCGGCAAAGGCCTCGACCGCAAGCTCATCATCGCTGATCTTCACCCCGTCCAGATAGGCGTGCAACGCTCCGCACAGGTCGGCGTCCATCATGAACTTCTCATAGGACATGCTCAAAAGCCCGTCCAGAAACCCCGCCGAATGCAGGATGAAATTGGCCCCGCAATGGATGGCGGCCAGCATCGACATCGTGCCTTCCATCATCGCCTGGCCATCCGGTAGCTTCGATGTCGTGAAATTTCCCGAACACCGCAAAGGCAGGTTCAACCGCCGCGCCAACTGCCCGATCACCATGCTTCCAATCGCCGGCTCTGGCGTGCCAAATGTCGGGCTGCCGGACCGCAACGACATCGACGACAGGAAGTTGCCAAAGATCACCGGCGCGCCCTTCCGCTCCAGCTGGGTCAGCGCACAGCCCGCAATTGTCTCGGCCAGCGATTGCACGATCCCGCCCGCATTGGTCACCGGCCCCATCGCCCCGCCCAGAATGAACGGCACCACCACCGCTGCCTGCCCGGCCCGCGCATAGGCTCGCAAGCTCCTCGTCATCGTGCCATCCCACACCAAGGGCGAGTTCACGTTGACATTGCCCAGGATGACGCAGTTCTGATCGACGAAATCCGCGCCAAACAACACCCGGCACATCTCGATATTGTCCTCGCTGCGCCCCTCCGCCGTCACCGACCCCATGAAGGGCCGGTCCGACAGCGTCATATGCGCGAGAACCATATCCAGATGCCGCTTGTTGACCGGAATGTCCGTCGGCTCGCAAATCGTGCCGCCAGAGTGGTGAAAGTTCGGGCTCGACTGCGCCAGCTTGATAAAGTTCCCGAAATCCTCCAGCGTACCAAACCGCCGTCCCTTGTCGAGGTCCATCACGAAGGGGCTGCCATAGGCGGGCGAAAACACCACCGACTTGCCGCCGATCTCCACCGAATTGGCCGGATTGCGCGCATGCTGGGTGAAACTCGCCGGCGCTGACTTCAAGATCTCCCGCAGCATCCCCGGTTCGAACTTGACCAGCAGACCTTCGACCCTGGCTCCGGCCCGCTTCCAATGTTCCAACGCCACAGGGTCGTCGCGAAACTCGATACCAGTCTCGGCCAGAACCCGGTCCGCCGCCGCCTCGATCCGTACAAGGTTGTCTTCAGACAGCACGTCATAGGTCGGAATGTTGCGGATGATATAGGGCCGCCCCATGCCGCCGCCCTTCTTGGACCGCTCCAACTGCCGCGCCTGCCGACCCGACCGCGTCCCTGTTCTGACAACCGTGTCGCTCATCCCTGCCTCCAGATCTTTCAATGATCAGACGCCTCTAATCTAGCGACGTCCAAGGCAGATGCGACAAAAGCAGGTCAGGTCACGACGTTGGGTTCGTGCCGCCCGGTAAAGCGTGCAATCCCCGCCAGATCATGCGCTGCCTTGATCACCGGCGCCAAAGCCACCTGCGGATCAAGGTCAAGACCCCCCGGCCCCGCTGCATAACGCTCCAGATACAGCCGCAGCGTCGCACCCTCCGTCCCCGTCCCCGACAAGCGCAGCACGATCCGGCTGCCGTCGGCGAACCAGATCCGCACCCCCTGCCCTTTGGACACCGAGCCGTCGACCGGGTCGGTATAAGCAAAGTCATCGGCCCCTGCGATGGTCATGCCCTCAACGACGCGCCCCTTCAGCCCCGGCAACCCCGCCTTCAGCGTCCCCATCATCGCTTCCGCTTTGTCGGTCGCAATCGCCTCGAAATCGTGGCGCGAATAATAGTTGCGCCCGAACTTCGCCCAATGCGCTGCCATCACCGTTGCCACCGACTCCCGCCGCACCGCCAGAATGTTGAGCCACAGCAGGATCGCCCACAGCCCATCCTTCTCACGGACATGGTCCGATCCGGTGCCAAAGCTTTCCTCGCCGCAAATCGTCGCCCGTCCGGCGTCTAGAAGGTTGCCAAAGAACTTCCACCCCGTCGGCGTTTCGTAACTCGCAATCCCGAGTGCCGCAGCCACCCGGTCCGCCGCAGCAGAGGTCGGCATCGAGCGTGCCACCCCTTTCAGCCCCCCGGCATAGCCCGGCGCCAGATGCGCGTTGGCCGCGAGCACCGCGAGACTGTCCGATGGTGAGACGTAGATCCCCCGCCCCACCACCATGTTGCGGTCGCCATCCCCGTCCGAAGCGGCCCCAAAGTCGGGCGCGCCCGCCCCAAACATCTCGTCCATCAGCGCCTTGGCCCAGGTCGGATTGGGGTCAGGATGCATCCCGCCAAAATCGGGTAAAGGTACGGCATTCACGCAAGTTCCTTTCGCGGCCTCCAACCGGTTCTCCAGTATCTCCACCGCATAGGGACCCGTCACCGCACACATGCTGTCCATCCGCATCCGGAACCCGCCCTTGAACATCGCACGGATCGCTGGGAAATCGAACAGCGTCTCCATCAGTGCTGCATAGTCAGTAACCGGGTCGACCACATCGACCACCATGCTGCCCAGCAAACCCCGTCCCACGCGCGACAAGTCGACGTCCTGCGTTTCAAGGATCCGGTATTGGCTCAGCGTGGCTGTCCGCTGGAACATCGCCTCGGTCACGCCCTCAGGCGCAGGCCCCCCATTGGGCATGTTGAACTTGACTCCGAAATCTTCCTGAGGCCCGCCGGGATTGTGCGAGGCCGACATGATGATCCCGCCGTCGGTTTTATTAAGCCGGATCAAATGGCTGGCGGCCGGAGTTGATAAAAGCGCCCCCACCCCGACAATCACCCGCGCCGCCCCATTGGCCGCCGCCATTCGCAAGATGACCTGCGCCGCCCGATCGTTGAAATAGCGCCCGTCGCCACCCAGGACAAAGGTCTTCCCTTCCGCCCCGATCACATCAAAGATCGCCTGAACAAAGTTTTCCAGATAGTGCGGCCCCATGAATACCGGGGTCTTCTTGCGCAATCCGCTGGTGCCGGGCTTTTGGCCCGTTATGGGTTTGGTTGCGACAGTCTTGACACTCATTTGGGGCCTCCAACGGGGTCTGGGGTGAAGACGAGGATGGAATTGGCGGGCAGCGTCAGCCCCGAGCGGGCCGGCATCTCGGGTCCGTCAGGGCGCGTCGTGTCCAGGATCAGCCGCCACGCCGCTGCGGTATCCGGCAGTGTCAGGCTCTGCTCCGGTCCAAGGTTGAACACCGCAAAGATCACATCGGCGCCAGCATTGCGCTCGGCACTCAGGCGCAACTCGATGCCCAGACAGCGAAATGCCGGGTCATGCCATTGGTCGGGCTCAGGAACCTGACCGTCGGCTCGGCGCCAGATGACGTCGGGAAGCTGGTCCTGCATCCGTGTCTTGCCGTGCAGGAAATGCCTTTGCCTGAGAACCGGATGCGCAGTGCGCAGCCGGGTCAGCCGTCCAACAAATCCAATCAGCGACGGGTCGGCACGGACCCAATCGATCCAGCTCGTCTCGTTGTCCTGGGCATAAGCGTTGTTGTTGCCGCCCTGACCGTGGCCCAACTCGTCACCGGCAAGCATCATGGGCACCCCTTGCGACAGCATCAGCGCGGCCAACAGATTGCGCTTGCGCAACAGCCGCGCCGCAAGGATCTTGGCGTCTGAGGTTTGGCCCTCAACCCCCAGATTATCCGAGAAATTCTCCGAATGCCCGTCGCGGTTGTCTTCGCCATTGGCGAGGTTGCGCTTGACCGTGAAGCTGACCAGATCCTGCAATGTAAAGCCGTCATGCGCAGTCACGAAGTTGATCGACGCCGTCGCCGCGCGCCCGTCATGGTCAAAGCTTTCGGCGCTGCCCAACAACCGCTTGGCCAGATCGGGCATCATCCCGGCATCGCCGCGCCAGAACCGCCGCATCCCATCGCGGAACCGGTCATTCCATTCGGCGAACGGATGGGGATAGGCCCCGAGTTGATAGCCCCCCGGCCCGATGTCCCAAGGTTCGGCAATCAGCTTGACATGCGCCAGAACCGGGTCCTGCCGGAGTGCGTCAAAGAACCCTGACCGCGCGTCAAAGCCATGATCCTCACGCCCCAGCGAAGTTGCAAGGTCAAACCGGAACCCATCGACATGGCAACATTCGACCCAATAGCGCAAGCTGTCCATCACCATCCGCAGCACCATCGGATGGCCGATATTCAGCGAATTGCCGGTGCCGCTGTCATTGGCATAATGCCGCCCACCGCCCGCCAACCTGTAATAGCTGCGATTGTCCAGGCCGCGAAAGCTCAGCGTCGGCCCGAATTCATCGCCCTCTCCGGTGTGGTTGTAAACCACGTCCAGAATGACCTCGATTCCGGCCATGTGCAGGCGTCGCACCATGTCGCGGAACTCGGCCAGAGCACTGCGACCGGCATAGCGCGGCTCGGGCGCGAAAAAGCCCATCGTGTTATAGCCCCAGTAGTTTGTCAGCCCCCGCGCCACCAGAAAGCGGTCATCAAAAAAGGTCTGAACCGGCAACAACTCGATCGCCGTTACCCCAAGCTTTTGATAATGCTCGATCATCGCAGGTGCTGCGATGGCGGCATATTTGCCGCGCGCCCCGGCCTGCACGCGCGGATTGCGGGCTGTCAATCCTTTGACATGGGCTTCGTAGATCACCGTTTCCGACCAGGAATGACGCGGCGCCACGTCCTTGCCCCAGTCCGCCTGATCCTCGACGACCACGGATTTCGGCACCGCAAAGGCGCTGTCGCGGGTGTCGTAGCTCAGATCGCCCCGCGCCGATCCGATGCGGTAACCCATCAACGCATCCGACCACCGCAGCCGCCCGTCATAGGCGCGGGCATAGGGGTCCATCAACAGCTTGTGCGGGTTGAACCGGTGGCCGTCCTCGGGCTGATAGGGTCCATGGGCGCGAAAGCCATAGCGTTGTCCGGGCATCATGCCCTCGACCCGCATGTGCCAGACATCACCGTCACGCTCGGTGAACAGCAGACGCGCCACTTCCTTGCGGCCGTCGTCCGAAAACAGGCAAAGCTCGATCAGATGGGCACCGGCCGAGAACACCGCGAAATTGACGCCGCCGACATCGACGCTCGCCCCCATCGGCCAGGATCGCCCCGCCGTCTGATGCATCCCCGGCGGACAGCCCGGCAGGTTGGTCCGGGTCGCTGTCATCCGCTGATCTCGGCATAAAGCGCGGCATAGGCGGCGGCAGAGCGATCCCAGCCGACATCCTGTTTCATCGCGTTGCGCCGAGATCAGCGGATGACAGCTACCCGGACCAACCTGCCGGGCTGTCCGCCGGGGATGCATCAGACGGCGGGGCGATCCTGGCCGATGGGGGCGAGCGTCG
>JANXPK010000543.1 GCA_025357355.1 Rhodobacterales bacterium | reverse complement strand
AACGGCGCCTTTGGCCACATTGCCAAGGACTGGGGTTTCAAGATTGCCTATACCCAGTGGGGCATCCTGATCGCTCTGATCTTCGTCGGCCTGCCGTTCGTCACCCGCACTGTCCAGCCCGTGATCGAAGAGATCGAGCGCGAAGTCGAGGAAGCCTCCGCCACCCTTGGCGCCTCACGTGCCTATACCTTGCGGCGGGTGATCCTGCCGATGCTGGCGCCGGCGGCGATGACAGGATTTGCGCTGTCCTTGGCGCGGGCGGTTGGGGAATACGGCTCGGTCATCTTCATCGCAGGCAATATCCCGCTGAAAACCGAAATCGCGCCCCTGCTGATCGTCAACAAACTGGAAGAATACAACGACGCCGGTGCCGCGGCGATCGGCATTGCCATGCTGCTGATTTCTTTCGGAATGTTGTTTGTCATCAACGCGGTTCAGGTCCTGAGCCGTCGGAGGATCGGCCATGTCTGATGTCGCCCACACCTATCCGCCCCGCAGCTTCAAAGCCGTGACGACCGAAGCGCCCTGGCTGCGATGGGCGTTGATCGGCATGGTTCTGGCCGTGCTGATGGTGCTGTTGTTTGCGCCGCTGATCACCGTCTTTTCCGAGGCCCTGAGCCAAGGTCCGGGCGCATCGCTGGCCAGCCTTTCCAACCCCGAATCGCTGGACGCCATCCGTCTGACTTTACTGGTCGCCGCCTTTGCCGTGCCGCTGAACGCCGACTTCGGCATTGCGGCCGCCTGGCTGATCACCAAATACAGCTTTCGGGGCAAGGCCATTCTGATCACCCTGATCGACATCCCGTTCTCGGTCAGCCCGGTGGTGGCGGGTCTCTGCATCGTGCTGACCTTTGGTGCCAATTCCTGGGCCGGTTCGTGACTGGTGGCGCAAGGGATGCCCGTGGTCTTTGCCGTGCCCGGGATCGTGATGGCCTCGATGTTCGTGACCTTTCCCTTTGTCGCCCGCGAACTGATCCCGGTGATGATCGAACAGGGCAAGGCCGAAGAGGAGGCAGCGCTGACCCTTGGCGCCGGTGGCTGGCGGGTGTTCTTCACCGTCACCCTGCCCAATATCCGCTGGGCGCTGCTTTACGGGGTGCTTTTGTGCAATGCCCGCGCCATGGGTGAATTTGGCGCGGTCGCCGTAGTCTCGGGCAAGATCCGCGGCCAGACCGCCACCATGCCGATCACGATCGAGATGCTCTACAACGAATATTCCTCGGTCGCGGCCTTCTCTCTGGCCGCCGTGCTGTCGCTGCTGGCGCTGGTGACGCTGGCTTTGAAAACCTTGCTGGAATGGCGCTACGCCTCGCAGCTAGCCGCCCAACATCGCCATTAGGAGGCCGCCATGCAGATCGAAATCGACGAGATTTCCAAGGAATTCGGCACCACCGCCGCACTGACCCCGGTGTCGCTGTCGATCCCCTCCGGGGCATTGGTGGCGCTTTTGGGGCCATCCGGGTCGGGCAAGACCGCACCGCTGCGGATACTGGGCGGGCTGGAATTCCCCTCCGCCGGTCGCGTGCTCTTTGACGGCGCGGATGCCACGGCGATGACGGTACAGGAACGGCGGGCGGGCTTTGTCTTTCAAAGCTATGCCC
>JANXPK010000541.1 GCA_025357355.1 Rhodobacterales bacterium | reverse complement strand
TGTTTGCGCTGTATGCCGGCGCCGCGACGCCGGAACAGGCGCGACGGGCGGTGGACTGGATGCAGGCGCATCTGCTGGCGCCGGGCGGGCTTTTGACCACGGACATCACCTGTGGCCAACAATGGGACAGCCCGAACGGCTGGGCGCCGCTCAACTGGATCGCGGTGCAGGGCCTCAGGCGGTACGGCTTTGACGATCTGGCCGACGTGCTGCGGCGGCGCTGGCTGGCGACGTGTGACGCGGTGTTTGCGGCGAGCGGCAAGTTTGTCGAAAAATACAATGTGCTGGACCCGCTGGCCGCCAGCGGTGGCGGCGAATATGCGCTGCAGGACGGCTTTGGTTGGTCGAACGGCGTCTACCTTGATCTGGCGGATTGACGCCCGTCAGGGTGCGATCTTGCCGATGCGCAGGTAGATGAAATTGTCGCCCGGCTGGTTGGAGCCGCCACCCACCATGACCTCGGTCGGCGAGATCGGCTCGATGAAGGGCCAGACGGCGGTATTCTTGCCAAAGGGCAGCTCTTGCGGCTGAAAGTCGTGGGCGGTCTTGTCGCCGACCCAGACCCGGACGACGAAGGGGGATTGCGATGCCATCGCGATGCGGCCATCCGGGAGCACGGCGGCATAGGGCGCCTTGCTGAACTCATACTTCTCGGCCACCCAGACGTTGTCGGGCGATTTGGGATAGACGTTGTTGTCGGCGCTGCCGTCATAGTCGGCACTGGTCCACGGGCCCTGAAACTTGGGACCGGTCCAGTCCCAGTCGCCGGGATCGTTGGCGATGACGAGGGGGCTGTCCTGCTTGCTGAGTTCCTCGGCGACAAAGGCCACACGGTCGTTGGGCAAAAGGAATGGCTGCGGCATGCCGCCGCCGCTGGCGTCGGTCGGGTCGAAATGCGGGCCCTCGCGGTAGTCGCGGTGGACGATGTGGCCGGTGAAGCGTTCGGGATTGGGGTCGACCCAGGTCTTGCCGCCATCGTAGGACGCGACGAAAGCCACGGCGCGGCCATGGTCGTTGTGGCGCGAGGCGGTGGCGGCGGGCAGATGGGTGTCGATGACGCGCTGGGTGTAGAACAGGTAGATGTCGGGGATGCCGTCGCCGTTGGCGTCATGCGGCACCTCGATTGCGCGGCCCTCCCAGTTGGCGCCTTGGAACACCTGTTGCGGCGGGCCCCAGGTGTCGCCGCCATCGGATGAGAACTTGATGTCGATGTAGAAATCCTTGCCGAGATTGGTGCCGCGCGCCCGGCGTTGCATCGTCATCATCAGGCGGCCATCGGAAAGCTGGATGATGTTGCAGCTGGCGTAGTCCCACTCAGTCGTCGCCTGATTGACCATGACCGGCGGCGCCCAGGTCCGGCCCTGATCAGACGAGCGGTACATCATGAAATCGCCGCCATCCGAGCCGGTCTGATAGCTGAGCAGAAGATCGCCCTGATGTGCGCCCTTGCGGACCACGACCAGACGCGGGTAACGGCCCATGGCGCGGCCGGGCGGGTTGAGGGTGATCTGCGGCCCCCAGATGATGTCATGGGCGGCGGGGGCGGCGGAAATCTCTTTGAAGTAGGCCTGTGACGGCAGCGGCCGCAGAACCGCAAGGCCGATCAGCAGGGCGAGAAGGCAAAGCGTGCGCGACATTGGCAGAATTCCAGTGACAGAAGGGGCGGCGCTCAGGCGCGCTTGAGCCGGATCACAACATCGACGCGGGCAACCTGCATGCCAGCGGGTGCGGCGGGCAGGCTGGTGATCACGACTTCATCTGCCGGGGCGTCGGTCAGGGCGTGGCTGTCTTCCCAGTAGAAGTGCGGATGATCATCCATGCGGGTGTCGAAATAGTTGCGCGCGCCGTCGACCACGATTTCATTGATCAGCCCCGCCGCGCAAAATGCCCTGAGGGTGTTGTAGACGGTGGCAAGGCTGACCTTTTCGCCGCAGGCGGCGGTCTGGGCATACAGGCTTTCGGCGGTGACATGGCGGTTCTCGCCGTCGCCGATCAGCAGGGTGGCAAGGGCCAGCCGCTGCCGGGTCGGGCGCAGGTTGCCGCGCGCCAGCCAAGAGGTCACAAGGGAGTGCTGCGCCGTGGTCAAGTGCCTGCCTTTGTCAACTTTATCCCAGTCATAACGCCCTTGCGCGTCCTTGAACAAGTCACATATGCGCGCAGGGCCGCGGCAGGGCAAGTCAGGCGGCGGAGAGGCACTGCAAGCCCTTGTGCCGATAATCGCCCATGCGGGCTGGCCAACCCTTGTGGCCCCGCACCCTTGCAACCACTTCTCACGGGGTGTTACACGGGTTGAAACAGGCGAGAAGGACCGGTGGGATGGGGGCTTATCCGACATTTTTTGACAAGGAGGCGCTGCTGACGTGTTCGCGCGGGGAACTGTTTGGCCCCGGCAACGCGCAACTGCCCGCGCCGCCGATGTTGATGATGGACCGCATCACCGACATTTCGGGCGATGGTGGCGAGTTCGGCAAGGGCCATGTCGTGGCCGAATTCGACATCACGCCTGACCTATGGTTCTTTGCCTGCCACTTTCCCGGCAATCCGATCATGCCGGGCTGTCTTGGCCTTGACGGGTTGTGGCAGTTGACCGGCTTCAATCTTGGCTGGCGCGGCTGGCAGGGGCGGGGCTATGCGCTGGGGGTGGGCGAGGTCAAGCTGACGGGCATGGTGCGTCCTGACCGCAAGATGCTGACCTACCGCGTGAATTTCACCAAAGCGATCCAGTCGCGCCGCCTGACCATGGGTGTCGCTGATGGCATCGTCGAGGCGGATGGTGATGTGATCTATCAAGTGACCGACATGAAGGTGGCCCTGAGCAAGGCGTGAGGCAGGCCGATGAACTGGAACTGGGAGGCGATTTCAGCACTGTCTTCCGCCCTGGGGGGCTTGGGCGTCGTCATATCGGTGGGGTTCCTGGTCTATGAAGTTCGGCGAAATGCGCAGGCCATCGAAGGCGCGACAGTCCAGGCTTTGATGAGTTTGGAGCGCGAGGTTTTTTCAATGCTGGTCGAACATGCCGGACTTTACACAAGGGGACGCAAAGACCGCGCATCCTTGTCTGAAGAAGACCAATACCGTTTCGACAATGTCGCCATGTCGTTCATGTCGCTTGTTTATAGCGGCTATGTTCAGTTCGAGCAGCATCTGATCAGCGATGAGGTCTGGGACGCTTATCGCGGAGGTTGCCAGGCGCATCTGATGCATCCGGGCTTCGTGGAAAGCTGGGAAGGCTTCAAATCAGGTTACCCGGCAAGTTTTCGGATCATCATCGACTCGCTGCCCACCGCGGCGGCCTGAAATGGGGCAGCAGGCGGCCAAGGGCTGCCCTGCGCTACTTGCTTGCCCAGCCCAATCCTCTGACCTAAACAGGCCATAGCAGTTCAAGGAGGCCCCCCATGCGTCGCGTCGTCATCACCGGCATCGGCATCATCTCTCCCATCGGCAATTCGGCCGCCGAAGTCGAGGCCAGCTTGCGCGCCGGAAAGTCCGGCATCGTCGCGGCGCCGGACTATGCCGAGCACGGTTTTCGCAGTCAGGTCAAGGGCCAGCCGCAGATCGTGCTGGAGGACCATATCGACAAGCGCGACCTGCGGTTCATGGGACCGGGGGCGGCGTATAATTTCCTGGCGATGAAGCAGGCGATTGCCGATAGTGGGCTGGAACCGCATGACGTGTCGAACGAACGATCGGGCCTGATCATGGGGTCGGGCGGGCCGAGCACCTCCAACTTCTTTCTGGCTTTCGATGCGGTGATCAACAAGGGCGCGCCCAAGAAGATGGGGCCGTTCATGGTGACGCGCTGCATGTCGTCGACCAACTCGGCCTGCCTTGCGACACCCTTCAAGATCAAGGGGGTCAACTATTCGATCACCTCGGCCTGCTCAACCTCGGCCCATTGCATCGGCAACGGCGCCGAACAGATCCAGATGGGCAAGCAGGACATCGTGTTTGCCGGTGGCGGCGAGGAACTGGACTGGACGCTGTCGTGCCTGTTCGATGCGATGGGGGCGATGTCGTCGAAGTACAACGATACGCCCGCCACCTCTTCGCGGCCCTATGACGCAACGCGTGACGGTTTTGTCATTGCAGGTGGCGGCGGGGTTGTGGTGCTGGAAGAGCTTTCGCATGCGTTGGCGCGCGGGGCCAAGATTTACGGTGAAGTCACAGGGTACGGCGCCACCTCGGACGGCCACGACATGGTGGCACCCTCGGGTGAAGGCGGCGAGCGGTCGATGAAGCTGGCGCTGGCGACGCTGCCTGCCGGGCGGCATGTCGATTACATCAACAGCCATGGCACCTCGACCGTGGTCGGCGATGTGACCGAGGTCGAGGCGATCCGCCGGGTCTTTGGCCGTGGCAGGACCCCGCCCATTGCCTCGACCAAGTCGCTGACCGGGCACAGCCTGGGCGCCACCGGCGTGCATGAGGCGATCTATTCGCTGATCATGATGCAGGGCAGTTTCATCGCCGCCTCGGCCAATGTGGTGACGCTGGACCCCGCGTTGGACCCGTCCGAGATCGTCACGACCTTGCGCGAAGGCGTCGCGCTCGATTCTGTGCTGTCCAACAGCTTTGGTTTCGGCGGCACCAATGCGACGTTGCTGATGAGCAAATATCAAGACTGACATCCGGGCACGAGATCCGGGCATTGGGGGGACGGACATGGGCGAGTTGATGAAGGGCAAGCGTGGCCTGATCATGGGCGTAGCCAATGATCGCTCCATCGCCTGGGGCATCGCCAAGGCACTGGCGGCAGAGGGAGCGGACCTTGCGTTCTCGTATCAGGGCGAGGCTTTCGGCAAACGGGTCGAACCCCTGGCCGCCTCGGTCGGGTCAGACTTTCTGGTCGAGGTCGATGTGACGGACGACGCCTCGCTGGACACCTGCTTTGCCGCGCTCAAGGCGGGCTGGGGCACGATGAACTTTCTGGTTCATGCCATCGCGTTTTCCGACAAGAACGAGCTGACCGGCCGCTTCATCAACACCACGCGCGGCAACTTTTCCAATTCGCTGGCCATCTCGTGCTTCAGCTTCATCGACGTGTCGCGGCGGGCGGCGGAATTGATGCCTGACGGGGGGACGCTGCTGACGCTGACCTTTCAGGGCTCCAACCGCGTGACGCCCAATTACAACGTGATGGGGGTGGCCAAGGCGGCGCTGGAAAGTGCGGTGCGCTATCTGGCCAACGATCTGGGGCCGCAGGGCATCCGCGTCAACGCCATCTCGCCCGGGCCGATGAAGACACTGGCCGGGGCGGCCATCGGCGGGGCGCGCGCGACGTTCCGCCATACCGAGGCCAATGCGCCGCTGCGCGCCAATGCGACGCTGGAGTCGATCGGCGGAACGGCGGTTTATCTGGCGTCGGACTACGGTGCCTGCACCACGGGAGAGATCATCCGGGTGGACGGCGGCTATCACGTCCTTGGCATGCCGCAACCGGCGGGCCTGTGACCGAGGCGACCGGGCCCGGCGCAAGCATTCCGCCGCGCTATTTCTGGCGCAGGGTTGGGGCGGTTGTTGTGGACTATGTTCTGGTGGTCGCGATCAGCACATTGATGTTGCAGCCGTTTTTGGGAAACTCCGACAAGGTCCGGCTGGATGCAATCGGGATGCTTGCCTCTGATTGCGTGGCAATGATCAGCGCACCGCCAAGCCTGCTGGCGGTCGTGGCGCCCAAGACCATCGACAGCGGCTGGATCTGCACCACCCGCGTCAATGGCCGCAACAATGGCACGACGGCCGTTCTGATCTACGATGTCACCCGGACCGAGCACACAAGTTCGCAACGCAGCATCTCGGTTCCGACCGACATGCAGGGCAATCCGGTGGCGCCGCTGATGCCGCAATCGCTGATCAACGAGGCGTTGCTGATCGTGGTCGGCGGCATGCTGTTGCGCCGCTTTGGCCGGACGCCGGGCAAGCGGCTGTTCGGATTGCGGGTGGTGGGTTCGATGCCGGTGCCGGGTATCCGGCGCGAGGGGCTCAAGACCATTCCCGGTCTGATCGCAGGTGTTGGTCTGGTGGCGATCGCGGTGATCGGGCCTGGGGCCTATGTCTGGATGGCACAGCTTCCGATCCTGCCATTTGTCGGCGGCATTCTGGCCGTAATCGTCGTGGCGTTCTGGTTCTATGCCTTGCCGCTGATCCGTTGGCGCGGGGCGACGCGCTATGACCGGATGCTGGGCCTGACGGTCACGCGGGGCTGAGATGGGCCGTGTCGTCCTACGCCGTCGGACGCTGCGATGACCGCGCTTTTCGTGGCGTTGGGCCTGATGGCGGGGACCTGGCTGGCCCTGCGCGGCGGCTTTGCCGTGGCCGGAGAGCGCGGGTTGCGCATCGTAGGGTTCGATGCCAATGCGGTTGGACTGAGCGCTTTGGCGGTCATGGTTGCGGTCTACTATTACGGCTTGGATTACGGGCTGGCACTGGTTCTGGCGGTGGTGCTGCACGAGTACGGCCATGTCGTGGCCTACCGGGTTTGCGGCCATGACGACGCCCGTTTTCGGCTGATCCCGATTCTGGGCGGCGTTGCGATCTCTTCCAAGGTGCCCGCCAGTCAGGAGCGGGCGTTCTTCATCGCGTTGATGGGGCCGGCGATCTGTCTGGCACCCATGGGATTGGCATTCGCGCTGTCAGACCTGCTGTTCGTGCGCAGTGCCGCTGTGTCGGACTACCTTTACGCGTTCGGCATGGTGCTGGGATCGTTCAACTTTTTCAACCTGTTGCCGTTCTGGCCGCTCGATGGCGGGCGGATCGTGCAGATCCTGTGCCAGACCTACCTGCCCTGGGCGACGCGGCAGGTGTCCATCGCGATGACGCTGATCGGGGCGGCGCTGGCGCTTTATAGCCAGTCCTACATCATCCTGTTCTTCATCCTGATGAGTTGGGGCGGGCTGGTTCGTTCGGAACAGCTGTTGGAAATTCAGCGGCCGATGACGTGGGGACAGGGGCTGATCGCACTGGCCGCCTATGGCTTTACTGCCGCTGCATTCCTGTCGGGAGGCGCACTTTTGCTGCAGGGGCTGCTGTAAGCCGGAATAGGGCTTGTGCGCAGGCCGGTTGCCCCGTATTACTTAGCAAGTTGGCTATGTATTGTGAAGGAACCCGCCATGCCGAAGATGATTTTCGTCAATATCCCGGTCACCGATGTTGCCCGCAGCCGCAAGTTCTTTCAGGCGCTGGGATATACGATCAACGAACAATTCTCTGACCCGACTGCCGCCTGCGTCGTGGTGTCGGACGCGATCTTCTTCATGATCCTCAACCACGAGCGGTTTCAGGGCTTTGCGACCAAGCCCCTGGCGGACCCCGCCAAGGGAACCGGCGTGCTGATCGCCTTGTCGCAGGACAGCCGCGACGGCGTCGACCAGATCACTGCGGCGGCGCTGAAATCCGGCGGGTCCGAGCCGAAGCCCGCGCAGGACCTTGGCTTCATGTACAGCCGCACCTTCAACGACCCTGATGGCAATGTGTTCGAGCCGTTGTGGATGGACCCGGCGGCCGTGCAGGGGTGAGGTGCTGCGCCTGCATTTCAGCCGCAACGTCAACCCACGGCTTGCGGTTGCGGCATCGCGTTACCTGAAGGCGCCGGTCGAATACTGCTTTGCGGCACCATTCGACCCGGCGCATTCCGAACGCTTCCGCAAGCTGAACCCATCGCTGCGCATTCCGATTCTGGAGGAGGAGGGCAGGGCGCCGCTGTGGGAAGCGGATGCGATCGCGTGCCGGTTGTCGCAAATCATGGGGTCCGCATTCTGGCGCAGCGGGGGTGGCTTGCCGGACCTGATCCGCTGGTTGTCGTGGGGGCACAATTACTTCGTGCGGGCCGCTGATCTGGTGCATTGGGAGCGGGTAACCAGGCAGCGCTATGGCCTGGGACCAATCCGGCCCGACTTTCTGGCCGAGGGGTTGGCAGGATTTTCCGAAGCGGCGGCACAGTTGAACGGCCATTTGCACGGTCGTGATTTTCTGCTGGATGACGGGCTGTCCTATGCCGATTTCCGCGTGGCGAGTGTGCTGCCCCATGCCGATCTGGCCGATCTGCCGCTGGCCGACTATCCGGCGGTGAAGGCCTGCCATGACCGGTTGTTGACATTGCCGGCCTGGGCCGACCCGTTCGAGGGCTTGGATGCGCCGCAATTGCCGGATGTCCCAAAGATCTGAAGGTGGAGCGGGTGACGGGAATCGAACCCGTGTCTTTAGCTTGGAAGGCTAAGGTCTTACCATTACACAACACCCGCGCCAGACCTGATTAGCACCCCGCTCTGTCAGGCTCAACACCCTCGGCGCGAAATCGCCTCACCCAGGCGGCGGACTGGGCATCCGCCATGCGCCGGTTGCCCGCAACCAGCGGCGCCGCGGCGACCAGCCCCAGATGATCCAGCACCGTTTGCGCCACGGTGCCCGGGTCATCGGCCAAGGCTTCATAGGTCAGGCATAGTGGGGTGATGCCCCTTCCTGCGAACCAACCCTGCCAGGCAAGGTTGTCCCGTACCGCCTCGGCCATCCAGTGGGCAATCCGGGCGCGATCATAGGCCGGCTCTACCGGCTGCGCCGCCTCTTCAAAGCCCAGATGCCAGGTGCCGCTGACCTCGGCCCGGTGGCGGCTGATGGCCTGAGCCACCAGATCCTGCCGCCTCAGCCAGATGAACCGCAACGGGCCCAGCGCGGCCAATTCCTCCTCGACCAGGCTGTCCCACATCAACCGCAGCCCAAAGACGCCGTTCGGCCCGCGCCCGGCCCGCAGAACGGCGGCAGCATAATCGGGGCCCCGCGCCGCCACCCCCCAGTCCGTGGCATAACCCGCCCGGTCCGCGCCCCGAAACCACGATTCCGGCCACCCCGCCACGCCCGAGGCGCGCAGCAGGTGACACAGCAGCGTCGAGCCCGAGCGTGGCGTGGCGCAGATGACATAACCTGTCATTCCAGCGGCGCGATCAATTCAGGGCCGGAGGCGCGGTTGGAATTGACCGCCACATCCACGCGGTGCGCCTGCACCACCCGCGCCACCGTGGGCTTCATCAAGAGCGCCGCGCCATGCCCCGCTTCGCCCAGCCACAAGGGCCAGTCGGCCGCCTCCAGTATGACCGGCTCACGGTCATGGATGCCCGCCATGTTGGGGCCGCCGTCCACGGTCACGGTGGCCACTGTGTCAATGTCGCCCCAATGTGAGTAAAGCGCGCCAAAGGCCATGGGTGCGCCGTCGGTCCGGGTGATGTACCACGGCAGCCGGGTGCCGTTCGGCCCAGCACTCCATTCGTAAAAGCCCGATGCGGGCAGGATGCAGCGGCGCTGGCGGATCGCCTCGCGGAAAGCCGGTTTTTCCGCGACGGTGTCGGCGCGGGCGTTTATGATCAGGGGGCCGTCGGTCGGGCTTTTGTACCACGGCGGGATCAGGCCCCAGCGCATGGTCCGCAGGCGCCTACCACCCTCGGAAGTGAGGACGGCAACCGGATTGGTCGGGCAGATGTTGAAGCGCGGGCTTTCCGGCAGGTCATTGCCCAAGGCGGCGTCGAACAGCGCCGCCAGCGCCTCGTTCGGATGGGTGATGGTGAAGCGCCCGCACATGCGGTGCAGGGTAGGGGGGATTGTGCGAAGGGTCTAGGGGCCCCGACGGAAGGTCAGGTAATGCGGCTGGCGCCCCTCGCGCAGCGCCTTTTGTTCGTAGCGGGTCGAGGGCCAGTCACCCCAAGCCGTGTCGCCCTGCGCCATCAGGACGAAGCCCGCCTTGGGCCCTTCCTCAACCGCTTGGCGGACATAGTCGGGAATGTCGGTTGCGATGCGAAACTCTGCCCCCGGCAGCATGACGCGGGCGAGGGCGGCGAGATAGCCTTGGGTGACAAAGCGGCGGCGATGGTGGCGGGCCTTGGGCCAGGGGTCGGGATAGTTCAGAAAGCACTTCTGCAGGCTGGCCACTGGCAGCACCTCGAAAAGGTCGCGCACGTCGCCGGGGTGGATGGCGAGGTTGGTCAGATGGGCCTGACGCATCTTGCCCAGAAGCATGGCGATGCCGTTGACGAAGGGTTCGCAGCCGATCAGCGCCACTTCGGGATGGGTGGCCGCCATGTGCACCAGATGCTCGCCGCCGCCAAAGCCAACCTCCAGCCACAGGAGTTTGCCCCCGAATTGTTGCAGGTCAAGCGGGCGGCGTTCGGGGTTTTCTTCACGGGTGATCATTGGCAAGGTGAGGGGACCAAGATCCTCGGCCAGATAGGTCTTCTGCGACGCGCGCATGGTCTTGCCGCGGATGCGGCCATAGAAATTGCGCCGTTCGGTTGCAGCTTCGTTCACGGGTCACCCCCGCCCACGATAGGGGGCCACGCCCTGATCGGGGAGCCAGACACCCGCTGGCGGCGCGCCGGTCTGCCAGAACACATCGATGGGAATGCCGCCGCGCGGGAACCAATAGGCGCCAATGCGCAGCCATTCGGGGGCGAGCAGACCCACCAGCTTCTTGCCGATGTCGAGCGTGCAATCCTCGTGGAACGCGCCATGGTTGCGAAACGACGCCAGGTACAGTTTCAGCGATTTGCTTTCGACCAGCCAGTCACGCGGGATGTAGTCGATGACGATATGGGCAAAGTCGGGCTGGCCGGTCATCGGGCAGAGTGAGGTGAACTCGGGTGCGGTGAAACGGACGACGTAGAGTGTGCCGGCATGGCCAGCGGGCACCCGCTCCAGCACCGCCTGATCCGGCGAGGCGGGCAAAGCGGTGCTTTGACCCAGTTGGGTCAAGCCAGAAACGTCGGTTTGGGTCATGGCGCTCTCGATTTTTCTGCGAAAAACCCTGTGGGCGGTTTTTCTGCGAAAAACCAGAGTGAATCGCCGCAGAAGATTCGGGACCGTGATTTTTCGCAGAAAAATTGTCTTCAGGGTGCGCCACGGGCGCGAGATCGGATGATAGCACGTTCTATGAATCGACCATCACGTGCCGGAAACGCGCAAAGGATGACATCAACCGGTGAGGGTACAGCGGCCAACACCTCGATGATGGTGGTCACCGCAATCTCTGCCGCGCGGTCTTTGGGAAAGCCGTAAACGCCCGTGGCGATTGCCGGAAAGGCGACGGAGGCCAATCCCTGCGACAAGACGAGTGTCAGCGCGTTGCGATAACACGACGCCAGAACGGCATCTTCGCCATTCTGACCGCCGCGCCAGATCGGCCCGACCGTGTGGATGACCCAGCGGGCGCGCAAGTTGTGACCGGCGGTCAACTTGGCCTCACCGGGCAAACAGCCGCCAACGCTCCGGCATTCCTCCAAGAGACCGGGACCAGCGGTACGATGGATGACACCATCGACGCCGCCGCCGCCCAGCAGGCTTTGATTGGCAGCATTGACGATGGCTTCAACATCAAGATCGACGATGCTGCCAATCACAAGCCGGGGGAGGATGGCTCACACCGCCTTTTTCAACGCCTCGACCAGATCGGTCTTTTCCCACGAGAAGCCGCCATCCGCCTCCGGTGCGCGGCCAAAGTGACCGTAGGCCGAGGTGCGGGCATAGATCGGCTTGTTCAGGCCCAGATGGGTGCGGATGCCGCGCGGCGTGAGGTCCATGCAGGAGGCGACGGCCGCCTCGATCCGCGCCTCTTCGACCTGGCTGGTGCCATGGGTATCGACGTAGATCGACAAGGGATGGGCGACGCCGATGGCATAAGACAGCTGCAAGGTGCAGCGGTCGGCCAGACCGGCCGCGACCACGTTCTTGGCCAGATAGCGCGCGGCATAAGCGGCAGAGCGGTCAACCTTGGTCGGGTCCTTGCCCGAGAACGCGCCGCCGCCATGCGGGGCGGCACCACCATAGGTGTCCACGATGATCTTGCGACCGGTCAGACCGGCATCGCCGTCCGGCCCGCCGATGACAAAGGTTCCGGTCGGGTTGACCCACCATTCGGTCTTGTCGCTGATCCAGCCCGAGGGCAGAATTTCGCGGACATAGGGCTCGACGATGGCGCGGACGTCGGCAGATGTCTGGCTTTCGCTGGAATGCTGGTGGCTGAGAACGATGGTCGTCACCTCGACCGGCTTGCCGTTTTCATAGCGCAGGGTCAGTTGCGACTTGGCGTCGGGGCCGAGCTTGGGCTCCTTGCCCGATTTGCGCGCCTCGGCCAGGCGGCGCAAGATAGCGTGGGAATACTGGATCGGCGCCGGCATCATTTCCGGCGTCTCGCGGCAGGCATAACCGAACATGATGCCCTGATCACCCGCCCCGTCCCGGTCGACGCCCTGCGCAATATGCGCCGACTGTTTGTGCAGGTAGTTCTGCACCTTCAGCGTCTTCCAGTGGAACTCGTCCTGCTCGTAGCCGATGTCGCGCACGGCGGCGCGCACGATGTCCTCGACCCGCTCCATCATGGTCCTGAGCGCGTGCTTGTCGGTCAACCCAACCTCGCCGCCTACGATCACCCTGCCCGTGGTGGCAAAGGTTTCGCAAGCCACACGGGCATGGGCCTCTTCGGTCAGAAAGGCATCAAGAACGGCGTCCGAGACGCGGTCACACAGTTTGTCGGGATGCCCCTCTGACACGGATTCAGAGGTGAACACATAGGATTTGCGGGCAGAAATGGGCGACATGGGGGAAGTGCTCCGTTAGGGCTGGACCGTCACGCCAGGAAGCCGTTGTGACAGCAGGTCCACGAGGGCCTAGTCGCAAATGTGGCGCGGGTCAAGCCGGGGTCCTGCGGCTTTTGAGCAATGTGGCAAGGGCGAGGGCCGCCAGCAACACCAGCACCGGGATTTCGCCAAAGCGCGCATAGGGCGTCGCGGGCAGGGCGCCGGGCAAGGCGGCGTCGAGATAGCCTTCGCTGCCAAAGGGCAAAGAGGCGGTAACGCGGCCGCGCGCGTCCACTACCTGCGTCACGCCGGTATTGGCGACGCGCACCAGCGGCAGACCCTGTTCGACCGCGCGCAGACGGGCTTGGGCCGCATGCTGGAACGGGCCGGTCAGGGTGCCGAACCAGGCGTCGTTGGTAACCTGCAACAGCCAGTCCGGCCGTGCCGTGCCGCGCAGGTCCTGCGGGAACACCGCCTCGTAACAGATCAGCGGCAGAACCTTGCCAAGGCGGCCAAGGTCCAGAAGCGCCGGGCCCGGACCGGCGGAATAGGCGTGGCCCTGTTGCGCGGCAAAGGCGCTGATCCCCAGCCAGTCATAGGCGGCATCACCCAGCGGGATGTATTCGCCAAAGGGCACCAGATGGTGCTTGTCATAACTCGCCAGCGTGCTGCTATCTGGGGCAAAGACCTGTAGCGAGTTCCAGTCACGATTGCCCTCGACCCGTTGCAGGCCAACGGCCACCGGCGCACCATGGCCAGCCGCCGCGATCATTGCGGGCAGGTCGGGGTTGTCGACGACAAGATAGGGCAAGGCGGTTTCGGGCCAGATCACCAGATCGACCTTGCCGGGCGCCGCTGTGGCCGACATCAACCGGTCAAAGAACAACTGGGCGTGGTCGGGCTGCCATTTGGCATCCTGTGGGGCATCAGGCTGGACCAGTCGCAGGGTCAGCTGGGTGGCGGCGGGATCAGGCTGCGCCAGTTGCCACAGGCCAAAGCCCCACAGGGCGGCGAGGATCGCGATTGCGGCCGCGATCAGGCCGGGGCGAAAGGTGGCGGCAAGGGCGGCGATGCCTAGCGTCAGCACGGTCAGCCCGCTTGGCCCGATCAGGGCGGCAGCCTGTGCCGGGGGCTGGTCGATCCAGATGTGCCCGATCAGCGCCCAGGGAAAGCCGGTCAGCACATAGCCGCGCGCCAGTTCTGCCAGAGCAAGGGCTGTGACCAGCGCGAGCAGCGGCGCCCGGCTTTGGCTCGCGAACCCGCAAGCCACCGCCCAGAACAGCGCCAGCCCGAACGCCATCAGCACCAGCGCAAAAGGTGCCATCCAGCCCTCGTGTGCGGCATCCACCATGAAGGGCGAGACGATCCAGTTGAGGGCTGTCCCGAAATAGCCTGCGCCGGCGAACCATCCCATCCAGATCGCGGCGGTCCGGGGGGCCAGGCTCAGCTTGCGCAACACCAGCGCCAGTGCCGGCAGGCTCGCCCACCACCAGCCCAGCGGCGCCTGCCCAAGCGCCATGACGGCGCCAAGGGCGAAGGGCAGCCCGACGGCGCGCCAGCCGGGGAAAGCGAGGCGGGGGGTCATGCTGTGAGCCTTGGACGTAGCAAATGGGCGGGCTTGACGGAGGAATCCCGATGCTCGCCAAAGGCGTCAGAGGACCGTCTGATGAAGGCTCCGGTGGAGCCTTCTTCGGCCCGATTGCCGCAACGCGCAAGCGGCAAGGCAAGGGGGATTGGGCTGGGTGCTGTGGCAACGAAGGGGACACGCCCGCCCGGGGTGCGGTCGGGCGCGTCCCCGATAGGCTTTGGCCTGTCGGGGAAGGAGACAGAGAGATTGACCAGACGGGCTGAAACCCTCAGGCGCCCTGCCGCACCAGCACGCGGCCTTTCGCCCGGTCCGTTTACCCACATCGTCATCGGCCAAGCCTCGGCACCGCTCACCCGGTCGGATCGGCGGCGTTGCCGGGCAGGCGCACCCGCAGGCGTTTGATGCGCCGGGGATCGGCGTCGACCACCTCGAACTCGACCCCGCTTTCGTGCGGCACGATCTCGCCCCGCGCGGGCATCCGCCCGGTCCGCACCATCACCAGACCGCCCAGCGTGTCGATGTCCTGATCGTCGTCGTTCACCCGCAGGGTCACGCCAAGGGCGGCTTCGAACTCGTCCAGCGGCGCCGTGGCCTGGGCCAGAAAGACGCCGGGCGCCTCGACCTTCCACAGCACGTCGCCATCCTCGTCATGTTCGTCCTCGATCTCGCCGATCACCGTCTCGATCAGGTCCTCGATGGTGACAAGGCCGTCCACCCCGCCATATTCGTCGATCACCAGCGCCATGTGCACCCGTTCCCGCTGCATCTTCTGCAACAACACGCCAACCGGCATCGACGGCGGCGCATACAGCACCGGGCGCAGCATCTTGCGCATCGAGAATTTGCCCCCGGCGCCAAAGCCATATTGCAGCGCCAGGTCCTTGAGCAGGACCAGCCCTTGTGGATGATCCAGATTGTCCTTGTAAACCGGCACCCGGCTGAAGCCATGTTCGCGGAACACCCCGACCAGCGCGTCCTTGCCGATGTCCAGCGGCACCGCCACAATCTCGACCTTGGGAATGGCCACGTCGTCGACGCGCAGGCGGCGCAGATTGGACATGCCAAGGGTCGAATGACCCGGATTCGACTGGCCGTGGCTGGACATGACTTGCGCGACGGGCGGGGTTGGATTGGCAGCCTCGGGGTTGCTCTGCCCCGGATCGGCGGGTGAAAACGCCGTCATCAGCCTGCCGAAAAAGCCGCGCCCGGTGGGTTCGCCATTCGGTTCGGGGGGGTCGTCCATTCGGGTCGGCGCGTCTTGCCCGGCCCCATCGCTGCTACTGCCCATCGGCCCTTTGTCCAGAATTCTGCCCCTGCGGGCCTTGAACGCTCAATATGGGTCAGAAATGCCCAAGGTTGCAAGTATGCGCACTTCGACAGCCTCCATCACGGCGGCATCGCCGTCGCGGATGTGATCATAACCCAGGCAATGTAACAGCCCGTGCACGATCAGGTGCGTCACATGATCGGCGAGGGACTTGCCCGCCTCGGCGGCCTCGCGGGCACAGGTGTCATAGGCAAGCGCTATGTCGCCCAATGATTCGGGGTCTTCCTGGTCGCCGGGCTCGGGTTGATCAGGCATCCCGCCCTCGGCCTCGACGGCCAGATCCTCGGCGGGCCAGCTTAGCACGTTGGTGGGCACGGGCTTGCCACGAAACTCGGCGTTGAGGGTGGCGATGCGGGCATCGTCCCCCGCCATCAGCGCCAGGGTGAAGCCGCGTTCCGGCACCTCCAGTTGCGCCAGCGTCGCCTGCACCGCGGCCAGTGCCAGTCGCTCCAGCCCAAGGGGCATCCAACGCTGATCCTCGATGACGCAATCGACCAGAGGTTCCATGCGCGGCCTGATACGCCGTTGGTGCCTTCGGTTCAACTGCTCAGCAGCAGCACGCTTCTGACTGGACAGTCAGAAGTCGCCATTGCAAGCTGACATCGCCCCGCCCCGCAACAACGAGCCTGTCATGAAACCGATGGACACCAACGACCGCACCGACGCCAACATCCTCACCGCCGCCTTTGCGCCCTATGTCTACCCCGACGGCGTGGCGCTGGGCGATGCCGTGCTGCAACTGGATACCAGCAAGCCCCTTGGCGTCGGCTTCCATGTCTACCGCATGCCCCCCGGCATGACGACCCGCCCGCACCGCCACAGCGGGGTCGAGCAATTTCTGGTGCTGGAAGGCACCCTGATCGACAGCGACGGCCACGTATTTTGCAAGGGCGACATGGCCTGCTACCGCGACGGCACCGAGCATAGCTCGTACAGTCCTGACGGGTGTCTGCTGGCCGTTCACATCACCGACACCGAAGTCAGCCTGTAACGTCTCTACTGCACCAGCGGAAACACCGTCCGTACCCGCGGATCGCGCAGGATCAGCCCGGCCCACATCCAGATGCCGAGGTAAACGCTGAACAGCGTATGGCCGAACAACTCGGCATGACCGTGCAGGTTGGTCGCAATCGCGCCCCCGAACAGCGCCATCAGCAGCACCGCCCCCAGCACCGAGGTGGCGGGAACAAGATAAAGCAGCGCCAGCCCTGCCTCCAGACCGCCGATCATAAAGATCGGCACGTCGGGCCAGCCCAGCCCGGTCATGATGTCGGTGGCCACCGCCATGCCCAGCAGTTTCGGCGTGGCCGAGGCGAAGATCATGAACAGCGCAAACAGGGCGGACAAGCCCCAGCCGATCTTTTGGGTCGTGGTCATGGCCGCTTACTCCAATCGCCTTGGTCCAAAGCTAACCATTTGAGCATGCGCGTCAATCGGGCTTATAACCTGACCGGAGATTGGCCTGGTTTGCCATGACCGGCCGTCCACCAATGACGAGCAAACGCAATCGCAAGCCAGGTTGTGATTGAGCCTTTTTCTTGCTAAACTTCCCGCATTGAAAACAATTCTATTTTGGGAGATTGCGATGCCTAATTCGTCCACAATTATTCCGACCTTGACCGACCTTCTGGCTATCCTCAGCGTCAGTGCCTGCACAATGACGGCGCCAACGCTGCCGGTTCTTGATCATGTCGCAACCAACGTTGCGACCACGGCGCCTCTGGACTGGGAGAAGGGGCACCCAGAGCGTGCGGACTGGTCGGCTGGCCTGCGTCAGACATTCGCCGCCCATCTCGACCAAATCGGGACCCCGGCGGACATCGCGGCCTATTGCCCGGCCTATCCGACCCTGCCTCCAGCCGGCAAGGCCGAGGCGCTGTCGGTGATGGCGGTGGCCATAGCGCGACGCGAAAGCGGCTATGATCCGACCCAAGTCTTCCACGAACCGCCACCGCTTGGCGTCGATTCGATCGGACTGTTCCAGCTGTCCTACGAGGACGGCTATTCGTGGTGCGTTCTCGACAAGGCGCATGACAGCCTGAAAGATCCGCTCAACAACATTACCTGCGCTGTCGGTGAAATGTCGGCATTGATCCACCGGGACGGCGTGATTGCCAGCGGCGCCTCGGTGTCGGGTGGCAAAGGCTTGTCGAAATATTGGTCGGTGATGCAGGACGGGTCCGGCCATTTCAAACAAGAAATCCAGAACCGGGTGATGTCGCTGCCGAGTTGCGCTGGCTGACGGCCGGAATCGCTTGCCTCAACCGCACGGGCCGCGTATAGGCCCGACGTCCCATCCCCATCGCTTTCGCTTTGGGGAAGGCGAGGTTTTGCAAGACCGGCGGAGCCAACCGCCAGGCCCGTGAAAATGTAGGAAAAGGATCAGACTGCATGTGCGCTAAAGCGACTATGGAAGACTTCGAAGCCCTGCTGAAGGAAAGCTTCGAAATTGACACGCCCGAAGAGGGCACCGTTGTCAAAGGCAAGGTCATCGCGATCGAGGCGGGCCAGGCCATCATCGATGTCGGCTACAAGATGGAAGGCCGCATCGATATCAAGGAATTTGCCAACCCCGGCGAGACGCCCGACATCAAGGTCGGCGATGAGGTCGAGGTCTATCTCGATCGCGTCGAGAACGCCCGTGGCGAGGCTCAGATCTCGCGCGAGAAAGCCCGCCGCGAAGAAGCCTGGGACCGTCTGGAAAAAGCCTATGCCTCTGAGACCCGCGTCGATGGCGCGATCTTCGGCCGCGTCAAAGGCGGCTTTACCGTCGATCTGGGCGGCGCAGTCGCCTTCCTGCCCGGCTCTCAGGTCGATGTGCGCCCGGTGCGGGACGCAGGCCCCCTGATGGGCATGAAGCAGCCGTTCCAGATCCTGAAAATGGACCGTCGCCGTGGCAACATCGTTGTGTCGCGCCGCGCCATCATGGAAGAAACCCGCGCTGAACAGCGCACCGAGCTGGTGCAGAACCTCGCCGAAGGCCAGATCGTTGACGGGGTTGTCAAGAACATCACCGATTACGGCGCCTTCGTTGATCTGGGCGGCATCGATGGCCTGCTCCACGTCACCGACATTGCCTGGAAGCGCGTCAACCATCCTTCGGATGTGCTGGCCGTCGGCCAGAATGTGAAAGTGCAAATCGTTCGCATCAACCCGGAAACCCAGCGCATCTCGCTGGGCATGAAG
>JANXPK010000539.1 GCA_025357355.1 Rhodobacterales bacterium | reverse complement strand
CGGAAATCTGGTCTGCCGCCGACCCCGCTGCCGCACTCAAAGACCTGCTTGCCCCGCTGGATTGACCGGGTGGTCCGAACCTCGGACCGGAGTCATTTCAAAATAGCATCAATGGCTTGCCTTTTCTTGTTAACGCGCGATCAATCTTGGTGGAAACATCATGATGGTCGTGCGATCTGCAAAGCCGCCTTCGCCACCAGTGCCAGAGGACCGTCTGATGAAGGCTCCGGTGGAGCCTTCATCGGTCCGATTGCCGCAGCGCGGCAGCGCAAGGCAAGGGCGGTCGGGCGCGTCCCCGATAGGCTTTGGCCTATCGGGGAAGAGAAGGGAGGGAGAAGATGAAGGTTCAGACTCCGTACCTTTGGCCGGGCAGTGACACCTTGAAGGGACATCGCGCCCTAACCGGATCTCAACCATTGGCCTCCGGCCGAAAATGGCTCTCCCGGATCACCGCTTCACAATGTGCCGCCAATGCCTTTCGATCAGCAAAGGCATCAACGGCCACGGGCGGATGAAAGATCACCTCGACCCGACCCTGTCTTGGACATGCCAGAACCTTGAGAAGATGGCTCGAAAAGCCCATCTTGCCCCACCAGCCGTAAAACCGCGGGTCCTCGCCCAGCGGGGCGTGATAGACGACGGTGACTGGCTGGATGTGCATGATCTGCGCCATGCCGTGCGTGTAAAAGGCGGCGAACAGGCTGGATTTGAACGGCAGCACCCGGACGCTGTCCGTGCTGGTGCCCTCGGGGAAAAACAACAGGCGGTGCCCGGCGCGCAGGCGATCCTCGAAGACCATCTGCTGCGCCTTGGCCTCGGTCGACTTGCGGGCAATGAACACCGTGCCAGTTGCCCGCGCCAGCCAGCCGATGCCGGACCAATGTTCAACCTCGTCTTTGGCGACGAAAAAGATGCGCTGGGCGGCATTGAGGGTGAAAATGTCAAGCCAGGACGCATGGTTGGACACGATCGCCCCATGGGCCTGCATGGGCGTGCCGCGCACGGAACAGCCGATGCCAAGCAGGGGAAACGCCGCGCGACAGACAAATTGAGTGATATGCGGCGTCCACGGTCTGGCCATGCCGTAAAGCGGCCGTTCGACCAGCCGCAGCAACAGCAACACGATCAGGCCGGCATAGGTCAGCCCACCCAGCGTGCCGCCGCGCCACAGGATCCGCAGCCAACCCGCCAGCCCCGGTCTCGGTGAGGGCAGCGGTTCTTCAAGCCAGCCGCTCACCCGTCGCGACCGTTCTTGCGGATGTAAAAGTCGCGGTGCCGCGCGCTCATCTGCGCGGTGTCCATCACCAGACAGACATCGGTGGTGTTGAAGGCGCGGTCGGTCCACGCCCCATCGCCAACATGGCCGCCAAGCCGCAGATAGGCCTTGATCAGCGCAGGCACGCCCGCCATCGCAGCCGCGCGGTCCACCTGCCCGGCCGGTAGCAGGTTCATGTCAAGCCGGTGTTCCGGACGCGCGGTGACCCGCAAGTCTTCGGGCGCAAGGTGGAAATGATGCAGCAACGACAAGGGCTTGGCCAGCGACGCGGCATCGGTGCCGTGAAACGAGGCGGCGCCGAACATCACTTCGATCCGCCGCTCGATCACATAGTCGGCCAGCGCGTTCCACATGAGGAACATCGCCGCCCCGCCGCGGATGTCCTTGCGCACACACGACCGCCCCAGTTCCAACAGCCGCCGACCGGATGATTTGAGCCGTGAAAGGTCGAACTCGCGTTCCGAGTAATAGTGGCCGATCCCGACCAAACGCTCAGGCGGCAACAGCCGGTAAGCGCCCACGACATCGCGCAACCGGTCAGGGTCGCGACGGCTGTCGATCAGCAGAAGGTGGTCGAAATGCGCGTCGAATTCGTCGCGTTCCAGCCGGGCGTCGTGATCGACAAAGGGGCCGGAGGCGCCCAGTTCCTCGACAAACACCTCATACCGCAGGCGCTGCGCCGCCCGCAGGTCGCGCGCGTCGCGGGCCAGACGCAACGTCAAAACAGGCTCACCGGCAGGCAGGACTGTCATTGCGGCAGAAGGATTTCCCAGATCGCTGACCATCGCGCCTTACCTGCCCCAGCGCTGCGGGACAGTCAATCCGGGCGTAACGGCCCTGCAATCAGGGATTGCAGTGGCGCACAATTTCCGCATGATGCCCTAGAGACCGAACTCAGCCACAAGCTGAACGCGGGCCTCGTCGATGACAACCTTGCCTGCATGTTCGAAATTCACCGTGATCTTGCCCGCTATGTTGGACTGCACCTGCCCCAGGCCCCAATCGGGCCGATCGGGATGGCGCACGATCATGCCGGGTTCCAGGATAGACCGCATGACGCCTCTTGCAAAAGGACCTGACCGATGCCCGACAAGCCGGACCTGACTTCGCTGCTCGGCTCGCGCATCTGTCATGATCTTATCAGCCCGATTGGCGCGATCAGCAATGGGTTGGAGCTTTTGATGATGGACGGCGGCCAGGGCGGCCCGGAAATGGTGCTGATCTCGGAAAGTGTCGCCAATGCCAACGCCCGCATCCGGTTCTTTCGCGTGGCGTTCGGGCTGGCGCAGGGCGATCAGCGCATCGGGCGGGCTGAGGCGCAGTCGATCCTCAGTGACATGACGCGGGGCGGGCGGCTGCAGATCGACTGGCAGTCTGGCGCAGACTTGGCGCGGGCCGAGGTCAAGGTGGCGTTCCTGTTGCTGCAATGTCTGGAAACGGCGATGGCCTACGGCGGCAAGATTTCGGTCAAGGTCGAGGATGACCGCTGGCAGATCACCGGCGAGGCGCTGAAGCTGCGGCTTGACCCGGCGCTGTGGGCGGTTCTGGCCGACCCGACCGCCACGCCAGAGATCACCCCGGCGCTGGTGCATTTCCCCTTGGCGGCCGAAGAAATTTCGCGGCGGGGCTACCGACTGGCGGCAGAACTGGGCCAGACGACGATCCGGCTTAGTTTTTAGCGCGCGACGTCTCTTGCTGGAAACATCATGATCGCCGCTTGCTCTGAATGCCCGCTTTCGCCGCCCGCACCAGAGGACCGTCTGATGAAGGCTCCGGGGGAGCCTTAATCGGTCCGATTGCCGCGGCACGGCAGCGCAAGGCAAGGGGGATTGGGTCGGGAACCATGGTGACGAAGGGGAGGCGCCTGCCAGAGGTGGGCGCTGAAGAGAAGGAAGACAAAAGATGCAAGGTCAGACTGCGTACATTTGGCCGGGCAGTGACACCTTGAGGGGACATCCCGCGCCCCTCTTCTGAACCCAGCCACCCGAACCGGCTTGGCCTCACTGGACATCGGCCAGCGCCGCCGTTAGCGATAGCGCTGCGTGCCCATCGGAGGCGCCGCCCGGAAAGTTCCAGTGTTGAGCCCCTATCAAATCGTCTTGCGGCACCCGACCTTGCGGCTGATCGCGGTGGCGCTGTTCTTTCTGGGCATGCACAACGCCTCGGTCTATCCCTATCAGTCGCTGATCGCGATCGAGCGGATCGGCATCAGCAAACCGGCCTTTGCGCTGATGCTGGTGCTGGCCTCGGCCTCGGCGGTGACGGCCTCGGTGCTGTCGGGGATGCTGACCGATCAGTACGGCCACCGTCGCCGCATCGCGCTGATCACCTGTCTGGCCAGTACCGCGGGCATCGCGATGCTGATTCTGCGGCCGGGCCCGGTCACGCTGTTCGTGGGCCAAGGCATCCTCTTGCCAGCGGCGTGGAGCATTTATGGCCAGATCTTCACCGTGGCCCGGCTGGCCAGCCCGGTCGAGGGGCGGGCGCGGGATGCGGTGCTTGGCACGGTGCGGTCGCTCATGTCGTTCGGTTATCTCGCGATGCTGGTATTCTGGACCTTTGCGTTTGTGTTCGGGGCTGATGAGAAGGCGGTCTATCTGTCCGGCGGGCTTGCCAGTCTGGTGGTGGCCGGTCTGGTCCTGTTCGGCTGGCCGAAGGATGGCGAGACTGCCTGGCACGACCCCAAATCCGGCCTGCGCCTGCGCGAGGCGTTCCGCGACATCGCCCACCCGCATATCCTGACCCGTCTGGCGATGATCGGGGCGCTGTCGGCACCGGGAAGCGTGTTCTTCGTGCTGATCTCGCTGGTGTTCGCGGCGTCGCCGGTGCGCGGAGCCTCGGATGTGGCGCTGTATGTGGGCATGCTGGCAGGCTGGGAAGTGCCCTTCATGCTGATCCTGCTGCGCCTGACCCAGCATCTGCGCCGCGGCACGGTGCTTTCGGTCGCCGCGATCTTTTATGCCAGCCATTTGGCGCTGATGCCGGTTCTGGGCGACACGCCGATGTTCTGGGTATTGCCGCTCTTGTCGGGTGCCAGCGGGTCGGTCATCGTGATGTTGCCCATCGCCTATTATCAGGATCTGATCCCGGGTCGTCCAGGCACGGCTGCGGCCATGCTGGCGGTGCAAAAGCTGGTGGTCGATGTGCTGACGGCGGCGGT
>JANXPK010000049.1 GCA_025357355.1 Rhodobacterales bacterium | reverse complement strand
CAAAGTATGCACAACTTGCCCAGCATGGACTTTTTGACGCGCGTGTTCCGCGTTACACGAGCTACCCCACCGCCCCGCAATTTGTCGGCGGTGTCGGCCCTGCAACGTTCGTGAACTGGGTCGCGGCGATCCCCGAGGGGGCGTCGATTTCATTGTACCTGCATGTGCCGTTCTGCCGCCGCCTGTGTTGGTTCTGCGCGTGCCGGACGCAGGGCACCATTTCGGACGCCCCGGTCGTGGCCTATGTCAAAACCCTGCAAGCTGAACTGGCGCTGCTGGCCCGGCATTTGCCGAAAGGGGTGCGGCTAAGCCGGTTGCATTGGGGTGGTGGGACGCCAACGCTGCTGAATCCGGGTCTGATTGGCGAATTGGCCGCGTCCCTTCGGGCGGTGGTGCCGCTGGCGCCGGGGGCAGAGTTCTCGGTAGAGATCGACCCCAATGAAATTGACGCCGCACGGCTGGACGCACTGGTTTCGGCAGGCATGACACGGGCGTCGATAGGGGTGCAGGACTTTGATCCGGAGATTCAACGGGCCATTGGTCGCGAGCAAGGCTTTGCTCTGACCCGTGAGGTGGTCGAAATGATCCGCCAAAGGGGCGTGACCAGTTTGAACGCCGACATCCTGTTCGGTCTGCCGCATCAGACCGGGCCGAGGATTGCGGATTCGGTGCAGAAACTGCTGAGCTTTTCACCCGACCGGGTGGCGCTTTATGGCTATGCCCACGTGCCGTGGATGAGCCGTCGGCAGCAAATGTTGCCTTCGGACGCCTTGCCGACCCCGCAAGAGCGCTTGCGGCTGTTCGAGGTCGCACGCGAGTTGCTCCTCGCCGACGGCTATCAGGAAATCGGGATCGACCACTTTGCCAAGCCGTCGGACGAATTGGCGTTGGCGGCCCGGACAGGGCGGCTCAGGCGGAATTTTCAGGGCTACACCGACGATACCGCCCCGGTTCTGGTCGGGATCGGTGCCTCGTCAATTTCACGCTTTCCGCAAGGCTATGCCCAAAATGCTTCGGGGACGGCTGACCATGCAGCTGCGATCCGGGCCGGGCGGTTTTCCACTCATCGCGGCCATGTCTTTGCCGGGCAGGACCGTTTGCGTGGCCGTATCATCGAGGCGCTGATGTGCGACTTTCGGGTCGCGCGGGCCGACCTCGCGGGATATGGCGTCTCTGCACCCGAAGTGAACGCCTTGTTGGCCCAGGTGGCCGGGGCCTTTGGCGATGTCGTCCGGCTGGATGATTTCGACCTGACGATCCTGCCCGAGGCGCGGCCTTTGGCTCGGATTATCGCCCGTGGATTTGACGCCCATGACCGGGCCAAGGCCAAGCATTCTGCGGCGATCTGAAGTTGGTCCGAACCTCGGACCGACACCATAATCGTTTAATATCAATGTATTACGTTTCTAAATTAACCAGATTTTAAGATCTGCCTGATCAGTCAAGATCCAGCCACAGTTCGCCGTTGCGAAAGCCGCCGCGCACCAGATGTCCGGGTTTGGCAACCTCGGGATGCCCCTTCGTCCATTGGCGAAAGCGGTCGTTGCTGACCACCCGCGCCCCCAGATCGCGGGCGGCGGCCAATATCGTGGGGTCGGCCGGGTTGCCTTTGGCCACAACCATGACCTGGTCCGCGGGCAGACCCAAAAGACGCCCCATGGCGCCATCATGCTGGTAATTGCCGTTGATCTTGTAGCCGGCATTGGCGTCAAAAATGACACCGGGGGTAAAGCCCAGTTGCGTCAACCGGTCCAGCACGATGCGCAGGGTAGTGATGTCCGCGACCCCGTCTTTCCAGTGCATGACGTTGGAGCCATCGACGATGATATGCTGTGGCCTGAACCTGGCGAACAGGTGGCGAAAGACCGATCGTGCGGGCACACGAGCGGCCGGATCAACCCGCGTGCGTCCGGGGCGGAAGAAGGCCAGGATGATCAGGAACAGGCTGGCAAGTGCCGAGGGACCGGCAAGCAGAACCAGATCAGAATAACCGGGCAGGATTGTGCCAGCGAGGGCCAGAACCGACAGAACAAACAGGATTGCAGGCCAACGCATCGGCCAAGCCTAAAGCGGCATCCCCGATCTGCCAAGAGTTGTATTCGGACACCCTTGGCAGACCCGCCCCCGCCGGTGTGGCAGGGTCGACTTTCACCGCTGGTTCCGGCCGGGTGCCGCCGTCAATGCGCCATCAGCACCGGGATCGTGGCGTTTTCCAGCACAGCACGGGTGGCGCCGCCCAAGACGGCTTCGCGCAGGCGGGAGTGGCCATAGGCCCCCATCACCATCATGTCGGCATTGCTGTCCATTGCATGTCGGGCCAGCACCTCGGATACGGTGGGCAGATCGCGCGCCAACACCGTCACCACGGCCTTGACACCGTGGCGCACCAGGAACTGGCACAACAGCCCGCCGGGATCTGACCGTTCCGGACCGCGTGCAGGTGGATCAATCACGGTGACATCAACGATTTCGGCCGCCTGCAACAGGGCCAGACCGCGTTTGGCGGCGGCCAGAGCCTCGGCACTTTGGTTCCAGGCCAGAACGATGCGTTTGGGCCGGGCGATGATCGCCAGATTGGCGTTGGCGGGCACGATCAGAACCGGGGCGTGGGCATCAAACAGCGCTGCCTCGACCACCGCCTCGGCCTCGTAATCCTGCCCGGCGCCATAGGGACGGGTCTGGACAACAAGATCGACGAAACTGGCGGCATTGCCGACGACATTGGCGACCCCACCCATTTCGGCGACGGCGGTGTCAAGGGTCCAGCGCAGGGCCGGGTCCTGACGGGCAAGCGCGGCCTTGGCCGCCGCCTCGGCCGATTTGGCCTCGTCCTCGGCGCGGTCGAGCGACAGTTCCGTCAGCACTGCCCCCGCACCGATATAGGAATAACCGAGCTGCGTCTGATCAACGCCCAGGGCAAGCACATCAAGATGGCCATCGTTGGCCATCGCGATGCGCGCCCCGGCGGCGATTGCGGCGTCCGCCTGACTGGGCGTGGTGACGACGACGAGAACCGATTTGAACCACATGATCATTCTCCAAACAGGTGATGCTGAACACTAACTTGGGTCGAGCTGACTGCCTTGATCCTTATCAGCGGGGCGGTCACGGGAAGTTGACATGGATCAAGGCGGCCCCGTCCGCCACCTGCAAAACGTCTACGCATCGAGAAATGCCTGCCCGGTACCCGTCTGTCAGGTACCTGGATGGGGATCGCTGGACCCGAAACCAGATGCTGGGGGACGTTTATGTGGGACTATGTCAAATTGATCGTGCTGGCGGCGGTGGCCTTGCTGGCCGCCGTTGCGGCGAATTACGCGCATGATCTGCCATACGAGGTCAACGCCATCGAGGTGGCAATCGCTGCGGTGATCGCGTTCATTTATGTATTGCGCCATGTGGACGAAGAAGTTGTCCACGACCAGAGCCAGTATATGGACAGCGTGATCCGGGCCGGGGTGATCGCAACGGCGTTCTGGGGTGTTGTGGGCATGCTGGTGGGCGTGGTGATCGCCTTTCAACTGGCCTTTCCCTCGCTGAACATCGACCACGCGCTGGGCATTCTGAACTTTGGCCGGTTGCGGCCCTTGCACACATCGGCCGTGATCTTTGCCTTTGGTGGCAACGCGCTGATCATGAGCAGCTTTTACGTCGTGCAACGCACCTGTGCGGCGCGGCTGTGGGGCGGCAACCTCGGCTGGTTCGTGTTCTGGGGCTGGCAGTTGATGATCGTGCTGGCCGCGTCGTCCTATGTTCTGGGCGGCACCGAGGGCAAGGAATACGCCGAAACGGTCTGGTACATCGACGTCTGGATCGCGGTGGTCTGGGTCGCCTATCTGGTCGCGTTCGTGGGAACGCTGGTCAAGCGGCGCGAGCCGCATATCTACGTGGCGAACTGGTTCTTCCTGTCGATGATCGTCACGGTGGCGATGCTGCATATCGTCAACAACGCCGCAGTTCCGGTGTCGATGCTGTCGTCAATCTCGGTGCCGGTCTATGCGGGCGTCCAGGATGCGATGGTGCAGTGGTGGTACGGCCACAACGCCGTCGGCTTCTTTCTGACCGCCGGGTTCCTGGGCATGATGTACTACTTTGTGCCCAAACAGGTCGAGCGGCCGGTCTACAGCTACAAGCTGTCGATCATTCACTTCTGGGCCCTGATCTTCCTCTATATCTGGGCCGGTCCGCACCATCTGCACTATACGGCACTGCCGGATTGGGCATCGACCTTGGGCGAGGTGTTCTCGGTCATGCTGTGGATGCCAAGCTGGGGCGGCATGATCAACGGGCTGATGACGTTGTCCGGCGCATGGGACAAGCTGCGGACCGATCCGATCGTACGGATGATGGTGGTGTCGATCGGGTTCTACGGCATGTCGACCTTTGAAGGCCCGGTCATGTCGATCCGCGAGGTGAACTCGCTCAGCCACTATACCGACTGGACGATCGGTCACGTGCATTCCGGCGCACTTGGCTGGAACGGGATGATCACCTTCTCGGTCCTTTATTTCCTGACACCGCGGTTGTGGAACCGGGTGCGGATGTACAGCGACCGGCTGATCAGCTGGCACTTCTGGCTCGCGACCATCGGGATCGTGCTTTACGCGTCCTCGATGTGGGTCAGCGGCATCATGGAAGGGCTGATGTGGCGTGAAGTGGACGCGAACGGGTTCCTGGTGAACGCCTTCGCCGACACGGTGGCCGCGAAGTTCCCGATGTACGTGGTGCGGGGTTTGGGCGGGACGATGTACCTGACCGGCGTACTGATCATGGTTTACAACCTGTGGATGACCGTGCGCGCACAGCCCGAAAGGGCCGCTGCCTACGCCGGCGTCCCGGCTGAATAAGGGGCTTGGGGAACATGGCTTTTCTCGACAAACACAAGATCATCGAAAAGAACGCCTCACTCTTGTTGGTGCTGAGCTTTCTGGTGGTGACCATCGGCGGGCTGGTGCAAATTCTGCCGCTGTTCTACCTGCAGAACACCATCGAGACCGTGCAGGGTATGCGGCCTTACACGCCCCTCGAACTCGCAGGCCGTGACATCTATGTCCGTGAAGGCTGCTATCTGTGCCACAGCCAGATGATCCGACCGATGCGGGATGAGGTCGAACGCTATGGCCATTACTCGCTGGCGGCGGAGTCGGAATACGACCATCCGTTCCAGTGGGG
>JANXPK010000481.1 GCA_025357355.1 Rhodobacterales bacterium | reverse complement strand
GGGTTGCCATGGGACCAGTATCGCGGCAGAATGCCGTCCAGCGTCGCCAGCGTTTGGGGCGACGGCAACGGCAGGTCGATCCCCAGATCGTCGGCACGGTCCGCCGCCAGCACTCCGGCACCCCCGCCATTGGTCACGATGCACAACCGGTTTCCGGCAATGCGCTGACGCTGCGACAAGAGCTCGGCCGCTGCGAACAACTGACCAAAGGTCGACACCCGCACAGCGCCGGTGCGTTCCAGCGCCGCCGCAAACACCGCGTCCGAGCCAAGAAGCGCCCCGGTATGGGTGGCCGCAGCCTTGCCCGCCTTGGCCCCGCGTCCAGCCTTCAACACCACCACCGGCTTCAATCGCGCCGCCCGCCGCAAGGCGCTGATGAACAGCCCGGCCTCGCGGACCCCTTCAATATACAAGAGGATCGCATCGGTCGCCGGGTCGTCGGCCAAAAAGCCGACAATTTCGCCGACGTCCAGATCGGCGGCATTGCCCATCGAGACCAGGGCCGAGAACCCCAGATGATTGGGCGCCGCCCCGTCCGAAATCGCAGCACAGATCGCCCCCGATTGCGAGACCAGCGCCAACCCGCCAGCCGGCGTTCCACCCCGCAGAAAGGTAGCGTTCATCTGGCGCGGCGGCCGCACGATCCCCACACAGTTCGGCCCCAAAAGCCGCATCCCGGCCTGCCGAGCCATGTCCCGCAACCGCTCCTGCGCCGCCCGCCCCTCCGCTCCAAGCTCGGCGAACCCAGCCGACAGCACGATCAGCGCCTTGACGCCCGCCAGCGCGCAGTCGGACACGACCTGCTCAACCGCATGCGCCGGGGTTGCAATGATGGCCAGATCAACGGGCTCACCGACATCGCCAATCGTTGCAAAGCACCGGGTCCCGTCAATGCTGCGATGCTTTGGGTTGATCGGAACCAGTCGTCCGGGAAACTTGCCGTTGCGTAAGTTGGCATAGACAATTCCACCAACCGAATCCTTGCGACCACTCGCACCAAAGACCGCGATGCTGGCGGGGTCGAACAATGGGGAAAGCGGATGATCAGACATTGATGAACTCTGGGGCACAGGCTCGCCGAATACCTTGACGCAAGTCAATCGCACGGGTGACCGCTTTGGTATCTTGAAATCGGAGTCAGTCAAGGGTGTGGGCAGGGGCCAAACCCGAAATCAGGGTATGGGACAAAGGTGCAGATCATCCGCAGCGACGGTCTGAAACAGGCCAAAAGCCGGGGTTCATCTGGTTTCACACCCCCATCGAACGCAACGGCCTGTCAGTCAATCTGGACGGCCAAGGTCCGTTTCTGGCCACAGCCGAGCTGCAATGATCTGCTGCCCGACCCTACTTCGCCGCTTCAGCCCGCGCGGCGGCGACCCGTTCGGCGTCCTTGCCCTGCAACTCTCTCAGATGATCAAAGCTGCTGACATAGCTGCCGGTCCCCATGCTTTGCGACCGCAGTTCGACGACAAGATTGCCAAGCTCGGCTTGCGGCATCAGCGCCACCACTTCATCCCAGCCCTGCCAACCCGCCTTGGCGTCAAATCCCAGGATCTGACTGCGACGGGAGGAGATGATGCGCTGAACTTTGGGGGTGAACTCTGACGGCACCGAAACCGTCACCTTCATCACGGGCTCCAACAGTACCGGGCCACACAGCGGCAAGGCCTCGGCCATCGCTTTGGCGGCGGCCTTCTGAAACGCCATGTCCGAACTGTCCACCGCATGGAACGTGCCATCGGTCAGGGTCACGGCCAGATCGACGACGCGAAAGCCCAAAGGGCCGCTCGCCAGCGAGGCGGTGACGCCGGTTTCCACCGCCGGGATATATTGCCGTGGCACGACGCCGCCGGTGATGCGGTCCTCGAACAAGAAGCCGGACCCGTGGGGCAGGGGCCTGATCTCCAGATGCACATCGGCAAACTCGCCATGGCCGCCGGATTGCTTCTTGTGTCGGGAATGCTGGACGGCAGGTTTCGAGATCGTTTCGCGGTAGGGCACGGCCGGTTCGGTGGAGGTCACGGCCAGACCCTCCGCCTGCAGGCGTGACAGGGCAATCTTCAGATGCAACTCGCCCTGTCCCGACAGGATTTGCTCGCCGGTCTCAGAGTTGATGGTCAGCTTCAACGCAGGATCGGTTTCCTTCAGCCGGGAAAGCACCGACGTCAGCTTGACCTCGTCCGCTTGTCGAACGGCTCTGATGGCAAACGAATACATCGGCTGCGGCGGTTCTGGCCAGATGCTGCCAGATGCCGCCCCCGGAAGATCGCCGGTGGCGGTATTGGCCATCCGGCTCAACGCCACGACCTCGCCCGCAAAAGCCGAACCTTTGGCAATGGTCTTGGCACCGAACAGACTCATGACGCTGCCAACCCGGTCCGCCCCCAGCGACATGCCCTCGCGCACTTCCCCCCGCAAGATGCGGGCAATCGACAGCTCCCGCGGCGCCGCCCCCGGGCAGCGCCGAGTCCGGCAAAGCGCTCTTCTACAAGATCGGCTGCGCCGGCTGCCATATCGTTTCCGCCGACGAAAAAGCCGCCGGCCGCCCCGACTGGCGCGGTCCTTATGGCCGCTACTTCGGCCCGCCCCTGGACGGCATCGGCTCGAAGGCG
>JANXPK010000452.1 GCA_025357355.1 Rhodobacterales bacterium | reverse complement strand
CGGGCGGCACCGCTGCCGCCGTCATCACCCTGTGGATGACCTTCACCCCGTGCTTTCTGTGGATCTTCGCCGGTGCCCCCTGGATTGCCCGCCTGACTGCCGCCCCCCGACTGTCCGGCGCGCTCAAATTCATCACCGCCGCCGTGGTCGGCGTCATCGCCAACCTGTCGCTGTGGTTCTCGGCCCATGTGTTCTTCCGCACCGTCACCCGAATCGATGGCGACGTGCTGCACATGATCGTGCCCGATACCGCCACGCTGAACCTGTTCCCCGCCTTCCTCGCCCTCGCCGCCGCCTATCTTTTGCTCAGGCTTCACCTCTCGCTGCCGCTGGTGCTGGCCGTCGCAGCGCTTGCTTCCGCCGCCGTTTCACTGGTCTGACGCCGCCCCTTTCCTTCGCCCTCAAATCGCCTATGTTGAACTCAACCGGAGGCGGGAGCAGGCATGGCGCGGTCGATTGATTACGGGAACCTCATGCACCGGGCAATGCGCGGCCTCATCCAGACCGTGCTGGGCGATGTCGCGGCCCATGGCCTGCCCGGCACCCACCACTTCTTCATCACCTTCGACACCACGGTCGAGGGGGTCGAGATGGCCGATTGGCTGCGCACCCGCTATCCCGGCGAAATGACCATCGTCATCCAGCACTGGTTCGACAATCTGACCGTTTCCAACGAGGGCTTCACCATCACCCTCAATTTCGGCGACAACCCCGAACCCATGGTTATCCCCTTCGACGCCGTGCGCACCTTCGTTGACCCTTCGGTCGAGTTTGGCCTGCGGTTTGAAACCCATGAGGATACCGGCGAGGACGAAGACGACGAAGACCCCGAGGATGATCCGCCGCCGCAAGACGCCCAGATCGTGCGTCTCGACAAGTTCCGCAAGCAATAGGCCCTCATAGTCAGGCTGGTGATGACCGAAACCCTGCTCTTCTTCCGCCAGCTTCTCAGCCGGCCGAAACAGATTTCTGCCATCGCGCCGTCGTCGCGCGGCCTCGCCCGCGCAATGGCCGCGGGGCTGCGGCCAGGCGACCGCGTGGTCGAATTCGGCCCCGGCACCGGGGTTCTGACCAAGGCCATCCTTGCCGCCGGGGTGGCGCCCCAGAACCTGACCCTGTTCGAGTTCAACCCCGATTTCGTTGCCCATCTGCGCACATCTTTCCCCGGCGTGACCGTGCTGAACGCGGGCGCCCAGACCGCGCCCGCCCATGTCCCCAACGGCGTCAACGCCGTGGTCTCCGGCCTGCCTCTGTTGTCGATGCCGCTCGCCATCCGCGAAAGCATCGTCAAGGCTGCGTTCGACATTCTGGCCCCCGACGGCACCTATACCCAGTTCACGTACGGCCCCCGCCCCGCCGTCTCCGATGCCCAGATCGCCCGCCTGCGGCTCAAGGTCGAACAGACCGCCTATGTCTTTCTCAACCTCCCCCCCGCCCGCGTCCACAAATTCACCCGAGCCTGACCGCCTTGTCTGCATAGGCGTCCGGTATACCATCGCATACCATTGAACTCTTAACCCTTTGACGCTAGAAAGCCGCATCCCCAACCGGAGGCCGCCATGACTCGCACCGAAACCGACAGCTTCGGCCCGCTTGAGGTTCCATCCGACAAATACTGGGGTGCGCAAACCCAGCGTTCGATCCAAAATTTTCCGATTGGTTGGGAAAAGCAGCCGGTCGCCATCATCCGCGCTCTCGGCGTCATCAAGAAGGCCTGCGCCCTCGTCAACATCGATCAGGGCGACATCGACCCCAAACTGGGCACCATCATTGCAACCGCAGCACAAGAGGTCATCGACGGCCGCTTCGACGACAATTTCCCGCTGGTGGTCTGGCAGACCGGCTCCGGCACCCAATCCAACATGAACGCCAACGAGGTCATCTCCAACCGCGCCATCGAAATGTTGGGCGGCGTGATGGGTTCCAAGAAGCCGGTCCACCCCAACGACCACGTCAACATGGGCCAGTCGTCGAACGACACCTTCCCCACCGCCATGCATGTCGCCATTGGCATGGTGGCCCGCGATACCCTGCTGCCCGGCCTTGAAAAACTGCACCTCGCCCTCGTCGCCAAGTCCGAAGAGTTCAAGGATATCATCAAGATCGGTCGCACCCATACCCAGGACGCCACCCCCCTGACCTTGGGTCAGGAATTTTCCGGCTACGCCCATCAGGTCGCGCAAGGCATCCTGCGGGTGAACAAGATCCTGCCCGAGATTTACGAGCTTGCCCAAGGCGGCACTGCGGTCGGCACCGGCCTAAACACCCGTGTCGGCTGGGACAAACGCATCGCCGCGAAGATTGCCGAAATCACCCACCTGCCTTTCGTCACCGCCCCCAACAAATTCGAGGCCCTCGCCGCCCATGACGCCATGGTGATGTTTTCGGGTGCCCTCAAAACCGTCGCCGTCTCGCTCTTCAAGATCGCCAACGACATGCGCTTCCTGGGCTCGGGGCCAAGGTCGGGCCTCGGCGAACTGAGCTTGCCCGAAAACGAACCCGGCTCCTCCATCATGCCCGGCAAGGTGAACCCGACCCAGGCCGAAGCCTTGACCATGGTCTGCGCGCAAGTCATGGGCAACGACGCCACCGTAGGGTTTGCCGGCTCCCAAGGCCATTTCGAACTGAACGTCTTCAACCCGGTGATGTCCTATAACGTCCTGCAAAGCATGCAGCTTCTGGGCGATGCGGCAGGTTCCTTCACCGACAACATGGTCGTCGGCACCAAGGCCAACCTCGACCGCATCAACAGGCTGATGACGGAAAGCCTGATGCTGGTCACCGCCCTTGCCCCCACCATCGGCTATGATGCCGCCACCAAAGTGGCCAAGACCGCCCACAAAAATGGCACAACCCTGCGTCAAGAAGCGATTGCGCTCGGCTATGTCGATGGCGAAACCTTCGACCGCGTGGTGCGGCCCGAAGACATGATCGGACCCAAGGGGTAAACCGTGGCGGAAATCGTCAACCTGCGAACCGTGCGCAAGCAGAAAGACCGCGAGGTCGCCAAAGCCAAAGGTATCGAAGCGGCTGCCAAAAGTGGTCGCTCGAAAGCTTTGAAAGCCTTGCAAAAAGCTCGCGCTGAGAAATCGGAACGCGCCCTTGACGGTCACAAGACCGAATGACGATCCGCGCCGGGCGCCCCGAAAAACACTCGCTCACCCTGCGCGGCCACCGCACCTCGGTCTCGCTGGAGTCTGAATTCTGGGCCGAATTTCGCCGCGCGGCGTCAGCCCGCGCCAAATCCCTCAACGAACTCGCCGCCGAGATTGACGCGACCCGTGGCGATGTCGGCCTTGCTTCCGCGATCCGCGTGTTCATCCTGGGCACTCTTCGGCAGGATTGACCGTGGCCTGCCGCAACCCTGTGCCCCAGCCCCGACACACTTAACCAAATCACCCATTGCCCTTGCGCCCGCTTTGCCGCTAGGGTCGCCGCAAGCGGGCCTCTAGTCCGCGACAGAATTCTTTGTCCCCGCTCGGGCGCGCAAAATCCGCGCCGAAACGAGACAGTCGGATCGGCCCACAGGCCGTTGAATTGCCCGTTAAATCGTTGATTTACCGGGTTTCTATGTGGGCGCCGCGAGGCGTTCGAAAGAGAACCGCGATGATGCGCGAACCGAATTTGGTGCAAGACGAGGGCTGCCCACCGGGCATTGCCCTGTCTTT
>JANXPK010000443.1 GCA_025357355.1 Rhodobacterales bacterium | reverse complement strand
GCAAACTGGCCTTGGTGATGCCCAGGAGGATCGGCTCGGCAATCGCCGGACGCAGGCCATGCGACAGCGCCTTTTCGTTGGTCTCGTCCAGTTCGGTCTTGTCCACCGTCTCGCCCTTCAAGAGCGTGGTTTCCCCGCTGTCGAGGATTTCGAACTTTTGCAGCATCTGGCGCACGATCACTTCGATGTGCTTGTCGTTGATCTTCACGCCCTGCAGCCGGTAGACGTCCTGCACCTCGTCGATCATGTAGTTCGCCAGCGCCTCGACCCCCAGGATCCGCAGGATGTCATGCGGAGCCGGGTTGCCGTCCATGATGTAATCGCCCTTCTGCACGAAGTCGCCTTCCTGCACCGGGATGTGTTTGCCCTTGGGCACCATGTATTCCATCGGTGCCAAAGTGCCGTCCACCGGCTCGATCGTGATGCGGCGCTTGTTCTTGTAGTCCTTGCCGAACCGCACATAGCCATCGGTTTCCGCAATGATAGCGTGGTCTTTCGGGCGACGGGCTTCGAACAATTCGGCCACGCGCGGCAGACCGCCCGTGATGTCCTTGGTCTTGGCACCCTCGCGCGGGATCCGCGCCACCACGTCGCCGGGGCGGATGGTCTGGCCATCTTCCACCGACAGAATGGCGTCCACCGACATGGCGTAGGAAATCGGCTGACCCGCATCGCCCCGCACCGGATCGCCGGTTTCGGGGTTCATGATGATCACCTCGGGCTTCAGCTCGTTGCCCTTGGGCACCGAGCGCCAGTCCGACACGATCTTCTGGGTCATGCCCGTCGCTTCGTCGGTATCTTCCCGCACCGAAATGCCCGAGACGAGGTCGACAAACCGCGCCACACCGGCCTTTTCGGCGATGATCGGCAGCGTGTAGGGGTCCCATTCGAACAATTTGGTGCCGCGCTTGACCTGCATGCCGTCCTTGGCGTGGACCTTGGCGCCGTAGGTCAGCTTGTGCACCGCCCGGTCTTGCCCGGCATCGTCCACCACCGCGATGGACATGTTGCGGCCCACCACGATCTGCTCGCCACTGGCGTTGGACAGAAGGTTGGCGTTGCGGAACTCGATCCGGCCTTCCTGGCTGGCTTCCAGGAACGACTGCTGGCCACCTTGCGCCACGCCGCCGATGTGGAACGTCCGCATCGTCAGCTGGGTGCCGGGTTCGCCGATCGACTGCGCCGCGATGATACCCACCGCTTCGCCCTGGTTGACCAACGTGCCGCGCGCCAGATCACGGCCATAGCACATCGCACAAACGCCTTCCTCAGCCTCGCAGGTCAGCGGGCTGCGGATGCGCGCCGATGCCACGCCCGCCTGATGGATCAGGTCGGCGCGACGCTCGTCGATCAGATCGCCACGCGCCACGATCACTTCTGTGGTGCCCGGCACGCAGATGTCATCCGCCGCAACCCGGCCCAGCACGCGGTCAGCCAGCGACTGCACCACTTCCCCGTCGTTCACCGCAACATCTGCGGTGATCGCCCGGTCGGTGCCGCAATCATGGCTGCGCACGATGCAGTCCTGCGCCACGTCCACCAGACACCGCGTCAGGTAGCCCGAGTTCGCCGTTTTCAGCGCGGTATCGGCCAGACCCTTGCGGGCGCCGTGGGTCGAGTTGAAGTATTCAAGAACGGTCAGACCTTCCTTGAAGTTCGAGATGATCGGCGTCTCGATGATTTCGCCCGACGGCTTGGCCATCAGACCGCGCATGCCACCCAACTGCTTCATCTGGGTGACCGAACCCCGCGCCCCGGAGTGGGACATCATGTAGACCGAGTTCGGCTCTTGCTCGGCGCCGTTGGCGTCGTATTTGACGGCGGAAATAGTCGCCATCATCGCCTCGGTCACGCGGTCGTTGCACTTGGACCACGAGTCGATGACCTTGTTGTACTTTTCGCCCTGGGTGATCAGCCCGTCCATGTACTGCTGCTCGAACGCCTTGACCTGTTCGCGCGCCTCATTGACGATCGGCCACTTGCTGTCGGGGATCAGCATGTCGTCCTTGCCGAATGAAATCCCGGCCTTGAATGCCTCGCGGAAGCCCAGACCCATGATCTGGTCACAGAAGATCACCGACTCTTTTTGGCCGCAGTAGCGGTAGACCGTGTCGATGACGGTCTGCACGTCTTTCTTGCGCAGCAGCCGGTTGACGAGGTCAAACGGCGCCTTGGCGTTCAGCGGCAGCAGGTTACCCAACCGCAGACGGCCGGGGGTGGTGTCGAACCGCTTCCAGACAATGTTGCCCTCTTCGTCAACTTGACGGATGCGGGCCTTGATCTTGGCATGCAGATGCACGGCCTTGGCAGCCAGCGCATGCTCGACTTCCTCGACATCGGCAAAAGCCATGCCTTCGCCGGCCATGCCTTTGCGTTCCATCGTCGTATAGTACAGCCCCAGAACCATGTCCTGCGACGGCACGATGATGGGCGAGCCGTTGGCCGGGCTGAGGACGTTGTTCGTCGACATCATCAGCACGCGGGCTTCCAGCTGGGCCTCAAGGCTCAAGGGAACGTGCACGGCCATCTGGTCGCCGTCAAAGTCGGCGTTGAAAGCCGAACAGACCAGCGGATGCAACTGGATCGCCTTGCCTTCGATCAGGATCGGCTCGAACGCCTGAATGCCCAAGCGGTGCAAGGTCGGCGCACGGTTCAGCAGGACCGGATGTTCGCGGATCACTTCATCCAGAATATCCCAAACCTCGGGACGTTCCTTTTCGACCAGCTTCTTGGCCTGTTTGACGGTGCTCGAAAGCCCCTTCGCCTCAAGCCGAGAATAGATGAACGGCTTGAACAGTTCCAAGGCCATCTTCTTCGGCAGACCGCATTGATGCAGCTTCAACTCCGGCCCGGTCACGATGACCGAACGACCCGAGAAGTCGACGCGCTTGCCCAGCAGGTTCTGCCGGAAGCGCCCCTGCTTGCCCTTGAGCATGTCAGACAGCGATTTCAGCGGCCGCTTGTTGGTGCCCGTGATGACGCGGCCACGACGACCGTTGTCGAATAGCGCGTCCACCGCTTCCTGCAGCATCCGCTTTTCGTTGCGCACGATGATGTCGGGCGCCCGCAGTTCGATCAGCCGCTTCAGACGGTTGTTGCGGTTGATGACGCGGCGGTAAAGGTCGTTGAGGTCCGAGGTCGCAAACCGGCCACCATCCAGCGGCACCAGCGGGCGCAGTTCCGGCGGAATGACCGGAAGCACGGTC
>JANXPK010000419.1 GCA_025357355.1 Rhodobacterales bacterium | reverse complement strand
ATCTTGGACAAAGTGGCGCGCGATGGATTGGTTCTTTTGGGCTGCGGCAAGATGGGCACGGCCCTTTTGACCGGCTGGTTGGCCGCAGGCATCCCCGCCGCTTCGGTCTGGGTAGTGGAGCCAAACCCGTCCGACTGGCTGAAAGCATCCGGCACCCACCTCAACGAACCGCTGCCCAAGGCGCCCGCCGTCGCTCTCGTCGCCGTCAAACCGCAATTGATGGGTGCCGCACTGCCCGCGCTGCAATCTCTTGGCAACGGCCCGACCCTCGTCATCTCCATCGCCGCCGGCACGTCGATCGCAACGTTCGAAGCGGCGCTTGGCCCCCGCACCCCCATCGTCCGCACCATGCCGAACACCCCGGCGATGGTGGGTCGCGGCATCACCGGCATTTGCGCCAATGCCCATGCCGGGGCGCCCGGACTCGCCCTGGCCCGCAACCTGATGCAGGCCGTGGGTGAGGTCGTGGAGCTTGACGGCGAGCACCAGATCGACGCCGTCACCGCCCTCTCCGGCTCAGGCCCGGCTTACGTCTTTCACCTGATCGAAGCGATGGCGGCGGCGGGCGAGGCCGAAGGTCTGTCGCCACAGGTCGCCATGCAGCTTGCCCGCGCCACGGTCTGCGGTGCCGGAGAGCTGGCCTTCCGCTCGCCCGATCCGGCGTCCCAGCTGCGCATCAATGTCACCTCCCCCGGCGGAACCACCGCTGCTGCCCTCGCTCACCTCATGGACGCCGCCACCGGCCTTCCTCCCCTGATGCGCCGTGCCGTTCATGCCGCCGCCGAACGGGGCAGGGAGCTTGGCAAATGATCAGCTACGAAGACTTCTCCAAAGTCGACATGCGCGTCGGCATCATCACCCGTGCCGAACCCTTCCCCGAAGCCCGCAAACCCGCCTTCAGACTCTGGATCGATTTCGGCCCCGAACTGGGTGAAAAACGTTCCTCCGCTCAAATCACCCGGCACTACACGCCCGAAACGCTGGTGGGTCGGCATGTGCTGGCCGTCGTGAACTTCCCGCCCCGCCAGATTGGCAGGGTCCTGTCCGAGGTCCTTTTGCTCGGCGTCCCGGATGCCGAGGGCGAGGTCGTGCTCATCCAACCCGACCTCAAGGTCCCGCTTGGAGGCCGCCTCTTTTGAAACTCGTGATCACCCGCTGCCTGCCCGACAGGGTCGTTGCCGCTGCGCGAGCCCGCTTTGATGTGACCTACCGCGACGAACCCACCCCGCTCGCGCCCGCCGACCTGCGCGCTGCCCTGCGTGATTACGACGCCATCCTGCCCACCCTCGGCGATCTCTTCCGCGCCAATGTCTTCGCCGATGTCCCGCATCCTCGCGCCAGGATCCTCGCCAATTTCGGCGTTGGCTATAACCATATCGACGTCCCGGCTGCCCGCGCCACCGGACTTGAGGTCACCAACACCCCTGGCGCTGTCACCGACGCCACCGCCGACATCGCGATGACCCTCCTTCTGATGTCCGCCCGCCGCGCCAGCGAGGGCGAACGGATGCTGCGCGCCGGGCATTGGTCAGGCTGGCACCCGACCCAGATGATGGGGACCCATGTCACCGGCAAGACCGTCGGCATCATAGGCTTTGGCCGCATCGGTCAGGCCGTCGCCCGTCGCTGTCATTACGGCTTTGGCATGACCGTGATCTTCCACAACCGCTCCGCTCTTGTTCCCGATTTCCCCGCAACCCAGTTTCCGCTGTCACAGGCGCTGCAAGCCGATTTCGTTGTTCTCGCCGTGCCCGCCAACCCCGCCACCCACCACCTGATCAACGCCGAAACCCTGGCCCAGATGCGCCCGACCGCCCACCTCATCAACATTTCACGCGGCGACGTGGTCGATGAAGTCGCCCTGATCGCCGCCTTGCAATCGCGCCAGATCGCGGGCGCCGGGCTTGATGTCTACGAATTCGAACCCCGGATCCCCGCCGCCCTTGCCGCCCTCGACAACGCCACCCTTCTGCCGCATCTCGGCACCGCCGTGCTGGAAGTGCGCGAGGCCATGGGAATGATGGCCGTCGCCAACCTGATCGCCTTCGCAGACGGCAAACCATTGCTGAACCCGGTCTGACGTGCACCACTTTCGCGCCATTCGGGACCACACCGTCTCCCCGCCGGGTCCAGGCTCCGAAAAGCCCAATTCCTGCCGCTTGGCCTTTTCCCAAATACTCCCGCCGGAGGCAGCCGCGCTCACAAGACCCGTTTCCGGCCAGCGCATTCCGCGTCAGCGCCGGGTGAGGGGCCTCGATGGCCCCGAGAACGGCTCCCTTCTTCAGGATGCGCCATGATCCTGTCGCGCGGTCGCCGCTTCATCTTTGTCCATATCCCAAAGACCGGCGGCACCGCCCTGACTCTGGCGCTTGAAGCGCGGGCAATGAAGGATGACATCCTGATCGGCGACACCCCCAAGGCGCGGGCACGCAAGGCACGGCTGCACGGTGTCAAATCGCACGGGCGGTTGTGGAAACATTCGACCCTTGCCGACATCGCCGGTCTGGCCAGCGATGACGAGATCGCGCAGTTCTTTACTGTCACTCTGGTGCGCAATCCCTGGGACCGCGTGGTCAGCTACTATCACTGGCTCCGTTTCCAAAGCTTCCCGCACCCCGCCGTCGGCCTGGCGAAAAGCCTGTCCTTTTCTGACTTTCTCAACCACGGCCAGACGCGGGTGTCGCTCGCCCTGTGGCCCTATGCCGCCTATATGCGCGACCGCTTCGGCCAAGAACGCGCCAGCCTCTATGCCCGCCTCGAACATCTGGACGTCGATCTTGCCCCGTTCGAGGCCCATCTCGGCTTTCGCCTGACCCCGCTGCCCATGGCGAATGCCTCTGACCGCAACCGTGACTGGCGTCGCTTCTACAGCGACCCCGATGCCGCCCTGATTGCCGAGATTTGCGCCCGGGACATCGCCCGCTTCGGCTATCGCTTCGGCCCCTGATCGCGCTCAATCTTATCCAATCGCCCATAGCCCGCCTTATTGGCCCCCTGTCCCGGCCACTCCGGCGCACTATTCCAGATTTGTGCGGCAACAATGACAGGCAGGTCCATGGGGCGTCATGACATATCCCTCAAAGTCTCCGGCCAGCCGACATCACTGGCCTGCGGCCTTTATGCCTCGACCCCGGTGCAAACCGCTTTTGGCTGGCGGCCCGTCGCCGATCTGGGGCCGGGCGATCTGGTGCTGACGCCGGATTCGGGGCTGGTGCCGGTGGCGGCAATCCATACCGAACTGCGACAGGCCCTGTGGTCCGTCAGAATACCGGCAGGGGCGCTCGGCAACATTGATCAGGTGGCGCTGCCGCCCGGTCAGCCCGTCCAGATCCGCACAGCCTTCGCCATGCCGTTTTCAGGCGACGACCTGGCACTGGTCCCTGCAACCGCACTCGAAGGCTGGTGCGGCATCGCCCCGCATGTGCCGGCCGAAAACCAGCCGATCCTGCAACTCTTGCTCGACCGTCCCGGCATCCTCTTTGTCGGCCCCGGCCTTCTGGTCGGCTGCGATGGCATGGACGCGGGCGCGTTCGACCTCAGGCGCCTGCTTGACATGCCCAGCCGACCGGTGCTCCCGCTTGCCGCCGCCCGCCACATGGTGGCGCAACTGGTGGCGCAAGAGGCGGGTGACGGGTTCAGAGGCCTTCAGGCCACCGCTTTGCGCCCGCCGAACCTGTTGTAAAATCCCTCGCCCTTGGCCGCCAGATCGCGCAGCAAGGCAGGTGCCGCAAAGCGCGCGCCATGGTCCTGCGCCAGCCGGTCGCAGATTTCCACCGCCTTGGCCGCACCGATGATGTCCAGCCAGGAGAACGGCCCCCCCGACCACGGCGCAAAGCCCCAGCCCAGGATCGCCCCCACATCGCCTTCGCGGATATCGGTCAACACGCCTTCTTCCAGCGCCCGCACCGCCTCCAGCACCTGGGTCATCAGCAGACGGTGCTGCACCGTCACCAGATCGGGCTGCTCTGCCGTGACTGGCCACATCCGGGCCAGCCCATCCCACAGCCCTTCACGCTTGCCCGCCGCGTCATAGGCGTAGAATCCCGCCTTGGCCTTACGCCCCATCCGGCCCTGATCTGCCAGCGCAAAGACCACGGCGTCCACATCATCATCCGGATAAGCCGCCCCCAGCGCCGCCTTGGTGGCCTTGGCGATCTTGATACCGAGGTCAATCGAGATTTCGTCGGTCAGTTGCAACGGCCCGACCGGCATCCCCACCATTTTGGCCGCATTCTCGATCAGCACCGGTTCGACGCCCTCGGCCACCATGCGGATGCCTTCGTTGGTGTAGGGCAGGATGCAGCGGTTGGCATAAAAGAACCGGGCATCGTTCACCACGATCGGCGTCTTGCGAATTTGCCGCACAAAATCCAGCGCCTTGGCCACAGCCCTGTCACCCGTCGCACGGCCCTTGATGATCTCCACCAAGGCCATCCTGTCGACCGGACTGAAGAAGTGGATGCCGATGAACTGATCGGGCTTGGGGCTGACCTTGGCCAGTTCGCTGATCGGCAACGTCGAGGTGTTGGAGGCAAAGATGCACTCCTTGCCCACCGCCGCCAACACCCGCCCCGTCACTTCGGCCTTGACCTTGGGGTCCTCGAAAACCGCCTCCACGATCAGGTCCACGTCCTTCAACGCGGCGTAGTCGGTGGTGGCCGTAATCCGCCCCAACACCTCTGCCTTCTTTTCCACCGTCATGCTGCGCCGCTGAATGCCCTTGTCCAGCAGATCCGACGAATGGGCCTTGCCGCGGTCGGCATTTTCCTGCGCCGCATCGATCAGCACCACCTCGATCCCTGCCAGCGCCGAGACATAGGCGATCCCCGCGCCCATCATACCCGCCCCGATCACACCCAGCTTCCTGACCGTCTGATCCGGCGCCGCAGGCCGGTTCGCCCCCTTCTCCAACGCTTCCTTGTTGATGAACAGGCTGCGGATCATGGCCGC
>JANXPK010000037.1 GCA_025357355.1 Rhodobacterales bacterium | reverse complement strand
GCTTTGTTGCCGGTGAAGGCGCGACCGTCACCCAGACCGCCGGAACCTATGCCTCGGCAAATGCATCCGGAGCCGACCTTGTGACCGTGGCGCTGGCGGCGGGGGACTTTGCGGCCAACAACGGGACGACACTGGCAAACTACGTCCTGCCGACCATCGTCACCGGCAACGGCGCGATCGACCGGGCTACGCTGACGGCCAGCATCATCGGTCTGCCGACCAAGCCTTTTGATGGCAACTTCCTTGCGTTCCTGACTTCGGGCAATTTCCTGCTCAACGGGTTTGCCGCAGGCGAAGGCGCTACGGTGATCCAGACCCAGGGGAGCTATGCCACCGCGACCGCAGAGGTTGCCAATACCGTGACAGCCGCCTTGTCCGCTGCAGATTTCGTCGCAAACAGCGGAACGCTGCTGGCGAACTACATTCTGCCGGTGTCGGCGACCGGACCCGGTTTCATCGGCACGGCCCCCCCGACGCAGCCCCAGATCCCGCCCGATACGCGGGGCTTGGGTGGGGGCGCGGGCGGCGGCTTTGACACCACGCCGATCGGAGAGCCCACCGGTGAGCCAACCGGCTCGACCGGCTCGACCGGCTCGCTCGAGACGATCAACGACGAAACGACCCAGCGCATTCTGGACGATCTGCGCGCCGGGGCGGCGTTCTGCAAAGCCCTGGTCCATCAGGAATATGTCATCGACTGTCTGAGCGACCGCCTGCAATCGGTGGCCGACGGGTTGTCAGCGGTCGGTGAATATTCCCAGGTTCGCGCTGCCCTTGAAGAGGCTGCACAAAAGCTGCACGCGCTCGCCCTGGCCAATGCCTCGACCACGCTGGCTCAGGCGGTGATGCGGGCTGGTGGGCGCAGCTCGTCGCGTCTGTTGACGGCAATTGCGCCCGATGCGATGGGCGGGGCCAATATCGAAGCGGCCGCCATCCTCAACAACGCCAGTCTGGTGCTGCTCAGATCCAGCTCTGGTTCGCAGGCGCGCTCGGTCGCCTTCTCGCAGGTGGCGCAGGTGTTGAACTCGACCAAGGTGCTGCTGCGGTCGTCGTGACCGCTGACAGACCTGGGGGCGCCCCATTGCCTTGCAGTCCGGCTTTGTGTCATGCACAGCGGGGTAGGCAGACAGGCAGCGGGTCGCAGATCGAACCATGGTTACGTTGAAGCAAATCGCCTCGGCCGTCGGGGTGTCCTCCGCGACGGTGTCGCGCGTGCTCAACTTCGACAACACTCTGTCGGTCGCCGCCCAAACCCGTCAGGCGATCATCGAGACGGCAGAGGCGATGAACTATTCGACGCCGCGCAACCGCAACCGGGCCTTGACCCCGCCCGGTGCCGCGACCAAAGTGGCGCTGGTGCATTTCCTGCGGCCTGATCAGGAACTGGCCGATCCTTACTATGTCGGCCTGCGCCTGGGCATCGAAAGCCGCTGTGCCGCCCTCAAGCTTGAGACGGTCAAGATTTACCATACCGACACCCCGCCCGACCCCAAGCTGTTGCAGGCGACCTCTGGCGTCATCGCCATTGGCTATCATGACGAACCGGATGTCGCCTGGCTCAAGCACCACA